>CAJXXJ010000398.1 GCA_913062745.1 uncultured Phaeodactylibacter sp. | reverse complement strand
AAGCAACCACCTCCGTTTTTGCAGAAACGACGGAACGCCCCACGCTTGACGGCTGGACAGCAACCGCTCAGGCTGGTTATAAAGCCTTTCAAGAGGCACTCGGGGACAGTCAATATTACCCTTATTCCCTCTACCACTTCGTACATGCTTATGGCAGCCGGGTGGCTTATGGTAAACACGAAGACGCCAGCCTTTTTGACCGAAACCGGGTCTTAGCAGCTGTAACGGCCTGCCGGGCAAAAGCAGCCGGAGCCAATACCTTCCTTCTGGTCAAAGGTGCCATCAGCGGTATCCAAAAGTACATTTACCATAATATCAAAGCCGAGCAGATTGGGGATGCTGAGAAAACAGCAAAACGGCTGCGCGGGCGCTCCTTCCTCGTATCCTTCATCAATCAGGTCATTGCCGAGTACCTGGTGGAGCAGCTGGGGCTGGAACAGGCCAATGTGCTGTTCGTAGGTGGTGGCCACTTCACGCTTTTGCTGCCAGAAGAACAGGCTGTACAGGATGATCTTAAGGAACTGCTGAAAAAGGTCAACCTCGGGCTGCTGAAAAATGTCGGCCCGCAATTGAGCCTGCTGACGGCTTCAGTTTCATGCGGACAAAATATAGGCAATGGATTTTCGGAAGCCTACGAAAATGTCAATAAGGCGCTTGAAGGGCAGAAGCAGCGGCGGTATAAGGGGTACCTGACAGAGGTATTCAGGCACTTCGATGAGCAGCACGATGAAGCAGATGAGAAAAAACAAAGGGAAAAAGCCATTGCGGAGGAGATCCGCATCGGTACACTGACACCTTATTCTGATTATATCCTGGAGGTTAACGGTAATGCCGAGTTATTGGCCGAGCTCAAAAATAACCTGAGCCAGGAAGCGACTATCACGAACCTGTCTTTCTTAGGGAAGTCTTTCTTTATCATAAAATTTGAGCGGATTAAAGAGGGCGATGATAAGGCAGAAGAAGCCTTATATGAGTTCCTGAGCAACGAACAAAACATGGCATTGCTCAGTAAATGCAGCCTGTTGAAAATCATTGCGCTCAACAAAACCAACATCAGCTCCCTCGCACAAGTATTTAGTGGCATTGGGCTGGAAAATCTTGCCTTTGGGTTCCGCTTTGTCGGTAAGCATGCGCCTTTCTACGAAGACAACCGGCGGTTTGATCCGCCTGCTTCGAAGGATTCCGTGATGCTCTTCGAAGACCTCGCTAAGCTGACCAAAGATGGGCAGGAGCTTCAGCCCGACGGAAAAATCAAAACCCTCACCCATCAGCAACTCGGTGTGCTGCGCCTCGATGTGGATGACCTCGGTGCTGTATTCGGGCATGGGTTGGGAGACAACCACAGCGTTGAGCGCTTGCTGTGCCTGAGCCGGGAGTTCGAGCTGTTCTTTGGTGGCTACTTCAATCAATTGGCAAGAGCTCACCACATGTACGTTACCTACTCCGGTGGTGATGATGCCTTTGTGATTGGCTCCTGGTGGAATGCCCTGCGGTTTGCCCACGCGCTAAAAGGGGAGTTTGACCGGTTTACAGAGCAGAACAGAAACCTCAAATTCAGTGCCGGGCTGTTTATCTGCAACCCGCATTATCCGATTCCCCGCCTGGCAAAGGATGCTGAAAAATTGGAAGGGGAGGCCAAAAAATACAACGGAAGCGAAACAGATATTCATCCGCTGGAAGCCAGGAAGGACGCCTTTCATGTCTTTAATCATACCTTAAGCTGGGCGTCGTTCAATGAAATGATGCACACTTCAGAAATCATGCTGGGCCTTGTTGGAGAAGGGGAAGCAGAAAACAGCGGCAGTATGAAGCGCTCTATGATACGGCGTTTCCTGCGCATCATCAATGTGCACAATGACAAGCGGTTTTCCAAGGTGCCGGAAGCGGAAATTATGTTTGAGCGCATGCGGCATATTTCTGCCTTGCACGGCTTGTTATCGCGGCACGGATATGGGCGGTCCCGTCTCGAAGACCGGAATATTGACCGGGATCAGACCGGTGCGTTGATCAGGGATATGCTCCAAAAAGCCAATGACCATTCTCCTGACGGGCAACATGCCTTCGAACACTATATCGTACCACTTCATATCGCATTGTACCAATCTAAAACCAACTAAGCCATGAATAAAGCATTAGATCTCCTCAATATGTCCCCGCAAAAGCTGAACGAGCTGGCCAGAAGTTCAGCCGAAACCATCGCGCAGAAAGACCGCCTCAAAACGCATCAGCTGCGCAATGTCTTCTCTGCGATTGAAAAAATGCGGACGCTGCATAAGCAAATCTTGAAATCAAAAGATGAAGGCAAGGAAAAAGAGAAGCGTGAAAAATTAGAAATGCAACTCATCATGCTCAAGCCCAAGCTTGCCTACGCAGCCGGGCGGCAGAAAAGCGTACGCTACAACTTTTTCCCCTTAGTAGAAGACGCCGTTGATGGTGTGGACAAAGCCCTGGAAAGCGAAGATACGGAAGACCATGATAAGGCCTATTCCCGCTTCTTTGCCCTAATGGAAAGCGTAGTTGCCTACCACAAATTCTACGAAAAGTAACAGCACCGCTCTGCCCTCGTCAAGTCTACTCAGGCAGTGAAAATGGCAGACTTGACAAGTTTCCCCGGAGTTATAAATAACTACAAAATCAATCAAACATGTCAAATACCAACATAGCCTTCAAAGGCAACCTCATCATCCGCGGTAAAATCGAATGCCTCACCGGCCTCCACATCGGAGGCAGCAAGGAAAAAATGGAAATCGGGGGCGTAGACTCCATCGTCGTCCGCTCCCCTCAGTCTGATTTCCCCTACATCCCAGGCAGTAGCCTAAAGGGTAAAATGCGGCATTTGCTTGAGTATATCAATGCTTTCGTTAATCAACCTTTAGATGGTGAATTGGGCAATGTTTCTGTACATCCGGAAGTAGTGCGTGTTTTTGGAATTGGTGCAGATGTAAAAGAACAGGCAAGAGGTAAAAGAGAATTTGAAAAAAAACACAACGAAGAGTACAAACAAACAATAAGAGATTTAAAAGACATCGGCTTAAGCCGCCTCACTGTTCGCGATGCCATGCCCGATGAGGAAACCGTAGAGATGTGGGACAGCCTGGGCTCCGACCTCCACTATACTGAATACAAAGCGGAGAACACCCTCGACCGGCTGACTTCGGCTGCCAACCCCCGCTTTATCGAGCGTGTGGTAGAAGGCTCTAAGTTCGACTTTGAAATGGTATACACTGCCTACAGCTATGACGACAACTTTGCTGAGCAGGCTCAAAATGATGTCAAAAATATCCTAACTGCCCTGCGCCTCCTCGAAGCCTCCGCTCTGGGCAAAAGCGGCAGCCGGGGCTATGGCAAAATTGCCTTCCACCTGGCAGATCCGGTTTGGGTGCTGGCTAAAGACTACATTGAAGGCAGCGATAAATGGGAAACTTCCAAAAAGGTCCTGAGTGACCTCTCCCTCCACCAACTGGAAGCCATCGACTCTAATAAATTCAATTTCCCCGCTGATGCAGTATAAAGCTTTTTATTTACTACCACGGAGCAGCTACCGTCCGAATATGCATTCCGATACGCTTTGGGGCGCTATCTGCTGGGGCATGCGCATGCTTTACGGGGAACGCCGGCTTCAGGATTTCCTGGAAAGTTACGAAACCGGACAACCGGTGGGCGATGCCAGCCCCATTTACATCTCATCCGCTTTCCCCTATATTGAAAAAGATGGCAAACCGGTGCAGCATTACCTGCCCCGCCCGCTTCTGCCGGATGCTGTCTACGAAGACCAGGAAAAGGGGTTGAAAACGTACATCAAAGACAAAGGCGCAGAAGGTTTCGAAAAAGGCAAACTGGAGGCCCGCCGCCGGAAACTGCTGAAACCAACTCCCTTCATTGAGCTGGAGGACCTAAAGCAAGGGAACTGGTCTGCAAAGGGCACCTTTTCCATAAAACCAAAGGTGCAGAACAGCCCCATGACCCACAATACTATCGATCGGCTGACGGGCAGCACCCTGACCTCCAACAACCGGGGTCAGCTCTTCCATACCGATGAGCGCTATGTGTACCCTGACCCCCAGGTCGATATGAAGCGGGAAAAACAGCGCCAATACAAAGCTGGCATTTACTTTCTTGCCCACCCGGATAGTGACATCGACACGCTTGAAGCCATTATGCGCTTGCTTGAGCAGTTCGGCATTGGGGGAGACCGCAGCAGCGGGAAAGGCCGGTTTGATATTAAAATAGCAGATCTCGAAATCAAAGGGCACGATGCTCCCAATGCCCGGATGAACCTTTCCCTTTACCATCCAACCGAAGCGGAGCTGATGGCCTACGATGCCGCTCCTGAAAACAGCCCATTACAGTACAAAACCATAGTCCGGCAAGGCTGGAAAGCAGCAAGCCTCAAGAAGCCGCTGCTTTACTTTCAGGAAGGCTCTGTGTTCCCTATGCCCGACAACAGCGGCATCGCCGGAACCAATACGGATGCAGGTGAACACGAAGAAG
>CAJXXJ010000397.1 GCA_913062745.1 uncultured Phaeodactylibacter sp. | reverse complement strand
ACATCGCGGATGACTACTGCGCCGTCCGTGGGCTGGCTTTCCAATATCTCTGCAGTGCCCGGATGCGGTGCGCGTTCAATCTGCTGGGAAAGGTAATGGGCATAAAGCGGCTCGTCTACCACGGTGGTATCCGGGCGCTGTGCAAAGGAGTACATCAGCGCGGTGGAAATGTTGCGCGGGCTGGACCAGGCGTGGATGCGGCGGATTGGCATAGGGTGGTGGTACTGGGATGGTTTGGGGCAAAGGTAGGGAATTTTGGAAGTGGGAGGTCGGAAGTGGGAAATCGGAAATCGGAAATGCGAAAAGTCAATGGGTGGTCAGTAGCGTCTTTCTCGCTTTCCGGCGGCCAGTGGTCTTTTACCGGGTGAGCACCGATAGCGTACTCACCCGGCTGTAATTATTGGCTTACAGAAAGGTCTCCCGGATATCCGTGCTCGACTCCCGCCCGATTTTATCTTTGTGCTGCGACAGCCAGGCTTCCGCCTTCTCGCGGCCTACGGCTTTGAGCTGCTGCAAAAAGGCCCAGTTGGCATTGAGCTTGCTGGACATATTAAGCTCCTGCACCTCCGCCTCCGGATTGATATTGTGGATGAAAATTTTGCGGAAGTTATCGCCCAGCGGCACTCCATTGTCGAGCAGGCGGTCTACGAACGCAATACGGCGCATCTCCAGCATCAGGCTGGAATTGAAGCTCAGTTCATTAATGCGGTCGCGTATTTCAGTGGAGGTACGGGGCGTATCCTCGATATTAATCGGGTTGATCTGTACCAGCATGATATCCTGGCAGCCGGCATCGATAAGCGGGGAGATGGGCGGATTACCCATGTAGCCGCCGTCCCAGTAGTCCTCCCCGTCAATGGTCACCGCCTTGAAAATAGTGGGCAGGCAGGCCGAGGCCATCACCGCGTCCACCGAAATATGGGGCAAGTCGAACACCTTCGCACGGCCGCGGCGCACGTTGGTTGCGCAGACAAAGAGCTGGGTGACGTTGCAGTGTTTTAGTGCTGCAAAGTCCACTATATCGGCCAGGATATCCCGCAGCGGGTTGGCATCGAAGGGGTTGAGCTGATAGGGCGAGACGTACAGGCTTGCCGTCTCCGCCAGCAGAAAGCCCGGCGAATAATCCATATTGCCTTTGCCGAAGAGCAAGTCCCAGGGGGCAGCCTGCAGGGGGGAGTAGGCAGCAGACTCCGCCACCCGCCACCAGAAGGTATTCAGCAATTCTTTGGCTTTTGCGGGCCCTTCCATATGTAGCCCGTAGGCCAATACGGTAGCGTTCATAGCTCCGGCGCTGGTGCCGGAGAAGCCCTCCAGTAGTATATCTTCTTCTTCCAGCAGCCGGTCAAGCACCCCCCAGGTGATAGCCCCGTGGGAGCCGCCGCCCTGCAGGGCCAGAGCGAGTTTCATCTTCTCAGTTGGCATAAAAACGTTTTGTTTTTGGTGGTTGTCGGGATAGTGCTTAGCTGGCAGACCAGCCGCCATCTATGGTTACCGTCTGCCCGGTGAAAGTGCCGGCCTGCTCGCTAGCCAGAAACAGTGCCGTCTCACCCAGAAATTCCAGCGGGATGAATTCCTTGACCGCGTGCTTTTTGAGCATTACTTTATCGATAACTTCTTCTTCGCTCATACCGTGCGATTTGGCCTGATCGGCGATCTGTCCGTCCACCAGCGGGGTCTTGACGTAGCTCGGGCAGATCGCATTGCAGGTGATGCCGTGGGGCCCGCCCTCGAGCGCGAGTACTTTGGTCAGTCCTACCACGCCGTGCTTGGCGGCCACGTAAGCGGATTTGAAGGCAGAAGCCCGCACGCCGTGTATGGAAGACAGGTTGATGATGCGCCCGAATCCTCTTTTCTTCATGCCCGGCCAGACGGCTTTGGAGGTATGAAAAGCAGCGCTCAGGTTGACGCCCATGATGAGGTCCCATTTGGCCTCCGGGAATTCATCAATCGGCGCCACATGCTGCACGCCGGCGTTGTTGATGAGCACGTCCACCTGCCCGAAGCGCTCCTCGGCCTGTGCGGCCATTTCGCGGATTTGCTCCGGATCCAGCATATTGGCAGGGGAGAAGAAGGCTTTGGTGCCGTACTCTGCGGCTACTTCGGCTGCGATATCATCGCCGTTTTTCTCCAGCCCGTTAAATACAATCTGATAGCCTTTGGCGGCAAATGAGCGGGCAATGGACAAGCCGATACCGCTTGTGCTTCCCGTAATGATAGCTGTTTTTGACATATTTTAGTATTACCGTTAGTGGTGAGGATAATGGCCAGGGCAGGCTGCACAAAAATACTACCTCAGTACTGTGCACCCGCTGAGGGCACAAGCGCTGAAACAGAATTTCTGGTAATACCACCAAAGGAACGCCTGCTGCCCGGACTTAGTTGGCAGCTTACAGGTTTATTTTGAGCAGGCCGTCCCCGGATTGGCCCTTCACAATTGCCATAGCGTCTTGCAGCAGGATGATTTTCTCATATTCGGCCGGGATGATTTGCTTGCCGCTCTTGTGGAGCAGCCCGCGTTTCCCGTTTACGCCTTTGAAGATGAAGTAATTCTGCGGCCCCCCGTTACGGCGGGCATCAATGGCAAAAACGCCTTCCAGGAGAATATCCTCTCCGGCAGGTTGCAGGAGGTAGAGTTGCCCCTGCAGGTCCTTACCCGTAAACAGCCCATCCGGCAATGTAGCTACTGAGCTGTATTTAGCTGCTGTCACCGGCTCGCCTTCCTTATTGATGAGCATCCAGTTTTGGTTCCCTGTGCGCGCCGCTGCGTAGTTTCCGTTGAAGGGGCCCACCTCGGCGAAAACATCAGAGCTGACAGGTTTTCCCTTCACAGAGATTAGTTGGTACCCTTCTTCCGTTTTTTCCCATCTTGGAAAGATGCAATCAATTTTCTCCTCCATTTCGGGCTTTACTACGATTTTGAATTTATCGGGGCTCATACAGCCAAAGCGGCCATTCTTTTTGACGGTGAGCCACCGGGCATTTGCTGCCGGAGGAAAAACCTTATCGTAGCCCTTTACCATTTTCCGGCTTCCGTCCGGAAGAAAAATGTCTATGCCTTTCTCAGGGAGATAAGCAATGGTCCAGGTATCGGTAGCATTGCCGTTGGTGGATCGGGAAAGCTGCGTGTAGGGCCCCTGCAGTCTTTGCCCTTCCCGGTTGATGAGCTCCCATTGCTCTTCGCGCTGTACCCAAGCTGTCTCAGCACTTGCTGGTACAATATTTTTATAGGTATCCGGGAAGGCGCGCTGCCCATCTTCTGTTAGCAGGGTGCTTCCTCCAGAGGAAAGGGTTTTGAAAAAGCCAAAAGCCTCACGGGATATTCTCCGCACCGGCTTTTCGCCGATGGGCTGCCCGCGGCGGTCGAGCAGCTGAAAGTTGAGATAGCTTTCGCGCACCATAGGGAAAGTGTGAGCACCATTTATAATTTTCTTTTTTTGGTAGGGGATTACAATAGCGCCTTCCTGATTGACGAGCGCATTCATCCCGTATTTTTCGATCCGGTAAAGGCCTCTGGCTATCCGCTCCACGCCGTGAAATACCGGCGGCACCACTACGCCCTCTACCGGGTGCCATAATCCTTTTAATTCGTTCTGCCGCAGGTTCCAGTACTGATCGTCTGCCCTGGACAACAAAGAGGCCGGCGGGTTGATGCGCTCTCCCGTTTGTACGGCTATTAACAGCGGAGTTTCGCCCCGGCTGAAGAGTACGCCGATAGTATTGTGAGACTGGTAGGTAAATCCTTCTTTTGGCTGCAGCAGCCAGGACACATCCGATTGCGCGCGGAGCGGGTTAAAGAAGGCAGCCGCAGAGCAGAAAAGGAGAGCAGCAAGTACGCTTAAAGTTTTCATTTTGCTTTAAATTTGCACGAAAATAAAGAATCCGCTCATGTTACGCAGAAAAATCAGCGCACTATTACCTCTTATTTTGTTCGGGGCATTACTACATGCCCAAACGACACCGGTAGAATCGCTGATCCGGCATCCACAGATCGTGGAGGGGCGAAAAATAGCAGTGGAAGCAGCGACTGACAGCATAGCCCACTACCGTCAGGAGGCCGCCCGCCTGCGTCAGGAGATGGAGGTGCTGCTGGATAAACTGGGCTACGAGCGGGAGTTTGTGTTCGGAAAAGAAGATATGTACTTCAAAGAAGGCATGCACCAGAACTTTAAATCTGCCCCCAAGCCCTTTGAAGTCGCTATGGACCGTAACCCGGACCACATAGCCTTTGAGAATAAGCATGTAGCCCTTTACGATGCGGACCGGATGGCACATCAGTGGAAAAGCCTGCGGACTGATTTACGCGAGCTATCGCTTGGGCCCTTCTTACCCATGGATCCCTGGCAGGACAGTTACCGGGCACTGCCGGAGGACTGGCAGCAGGCTCTGCAGGATACTGCCCTGCTGCACCGCTGGCTGGCCCGGAGCCTTACCTGCCAAATTCCACCGGCCACAGCATCGGATCCGCCCCCGGAAAAGACCGAGATTAAACCGGAGC
>CAJXXJ010000396.1 GCA_913062745.1 uncultured Phaeodactylibacter sp. | reverse complement strand
CCGGGCGGACGGGCAGGTGCTGGCAGTGGAAAGGCTGGTGGTGCGGTAGGGTTTGTTTCTAACGTGCAACTCTACCTGGCTACGCTAGTCAGACAGGTTCTCCGAATCCTAATATCTTGACATGCACAGCATCGTCGCAGAGTTGGTTAGGGGTAGTGGCTTCAGAGTTTTGACACTAAAAAACGAAGAATGATGTATAAGGTTATCAAAGTCACTTTTTGGGTTCTGGTTGTTTTGATTACTTCCTGCCAAAGTGATTCTTTTAGTCCCGTCAAAGAGGTCGAGCAAAAAATTGAGTTGATTGATTTTTATCGGTCGCATTTCATGAATGACAAAGTGGACACCTATGTCAATATTCAGAATTATCAGGCCAATTTTATTGCTGATCTGTGGGGGGAGAATAATTATGCATCTGTGGTATGTGGCGGAAAGGACAACGGGCTCTGCGAAGCCAATAAACTGGAGGTTGATGAAATTACTTTCGTCTTTGATCAGGGAAGCACAATTGTTCAATCTGATGAATACAAACAGATTTTTGGAAAAAGGGTAAATTTGAGTTATGCCGGTCAAGAGGTGGACGGAAGGAATGATTCAGAAGACAACATCTATGTCCCTGATATTCTGGAGGTATCAATTGGTGAGCAGCCTGTATTGGTAAATGGCTACCCCATCACTTGGAATGCAGATCAGGATAATACCTCTGGAGTATATATCGTCGTTGAATATTCCCCTCTTGAAAATATGCACCTCAGGGCTCAGTACTCCGATTCTGAATTCGCCTATATCAATGTGCCAGACAATGGTGTTTATGACTTCAGCAAAAGTGATTTTTCCAATGTGCCCGACGGTTCCACCGTAGTTCTCAGAATAATCAGAGGAGCTTTTACTATCTCTGATTTCGAGGAAGAAGCGGTAAGCTTCTCTGCCCTGACTCATGTCGGTGGCTTTGCCAAGATACCATCTTAGTATCCTCTAAACCTCCGGGGAACGCGGGCATCCGTATGGACAGTTGCTCGGTTTTGCTGAGGCGAAGTGAAAAAATAGCAAGTTCCTGAACCCCAGGCGCTGAAGGTCTGGACTGTACGCCCGGCAAAGAACCAAAGTATGAAAGCGATGCGCTCGCACAGGAGGCGAAATTTCAGTTTCCTTGGAATTCACTGGCAGTGGACCGGTAAAATCTTTTATTAGCAAACCACTCAAAAAAAATAAGTATGAAGCCACTACAACTCTTTCTCCCGCTCTGCACAGCCCTTTTCCTAAGCCTGCCATCGGCTGATGCACAGGAGGAATTCATTGATTTCTCCAGTAGCTGGTACCTCACGCAGCCATTGACAGGCCTGCCGGGCGGGCCGGGCGGCAGCATAACCGAAGCCTACTTTTTCGACAGCACCGCTACAGAGCTGGAGGGGCAGCTCTACTACCAAATGCTCAGGAGCAACGAGGATACGCTGGTTGCCCTCGACCGCTACTATCGCGAAGAAGCAGGCAAGGTTTATTTCTATTCTTCGTTTGCCGTAGAAGAAGCCCTGATCTATGACTTTACCGCTTCAGCAGGAGAAGTCATAGTACTGGGCGGAGGAGATTCAGGATTTGAATTGGAAGTGGAGGTGCTCCATGTTGACTCCGTCATGCTGGAAGACGGCAGCCTCCGGAAAAGAATGGAGATCAGCCCGCTGAACAGCACGATAACTGACTACTGGGTGGAAGGCATCGGCTCTTACTCTGCTACCCTGGATAGCCGGGAGATTGTGCTGCTGGATGGGTTCACGGCTTTGAACTGTTTCCGTAGCGAGGAGGTCCCCCTCTTGGTGATCCGCGATTGCGAGTTGGGCATCATTACTAGCCTTAGCGAGGAAGAGCCTGCCCTAAGTGCCCCGCTTGCGCCTAACCCCACTGCCGGGCTTGTCCGGCTTACCGATGGCCGCTTCTTTCAATACGAGGTGTATACCCCGCAGGGGCAGTTGCTGCTTAGCGGACAAGGCTACGAAATTGATTTATCTGCACAACCCCGGGGCACTTATTACATCCGGTTGGCAGACGGGGTCCGGAAAGTGGTGAAGGTGGAATGATGTAGAGCTGGCATAGGCTATGCCGGGGCAAAAATCGCGATTTTCTGGTCGTGCTGAATCGTTTCACCCCCTCCAAAAGCACCCCCGGGCGCGCAAAAACACAAACCATGAATCATTTTCCCCCTCACGGCTGCTGTTCCCGCTGTTTTTTCTCGTCTTCCACCTGCTTTTTTTCTTGTTCGGAGCGGAACAGGAAATTGGCATCCCGATTAGGGTGATAAATCAGAATGATGGCTTTGGCCGCCCGGTAGAGCATGAGCACCACGGAAATCATCAGCCCGCCGAGCAGGGAGCCATAGACGAGCAGGCCGTAGTAGGACCAACGGTAGAAGCCATCGAGCTTCACCTCTGTATTTTTCAGCGGCAGGTTGAGGAACAGCAGCAGAACGATAGCCGCAGCGAAGGCAAGGGTAGACAGCCGGGCGATCCACTTCACGCGGTCGAAGTGCTCTGCCTTGATGTTACGTTCCGTGCTGCCGCTAAACGAGAGCAGGGTCAGCAGCAGCGCCAGTATAGTGGATGTAGCGGTAAGGGTGGAAGAACAGATGAACCGCAGAGAGGGCCGCATCTCCTGAATGTTAGTTTGTGCTTCATAGGGGCCGAGGCGGCCGGTAAAGTAGGTGCCCAGAAAGATAACGATGGCGGCCAGCGTGCCGCTGTAGAGGGCTCGCATTAATTTCAGCTTGCGCAGCTGACTGTAGGCTTTCATATGGTTTGAGGTTTATCATTCAACCCGCCTACCTTTGCTGATGTTTGCTGGCCGCCATCGTTGTGTTAGCGCAGGATCAGCTTCTGCAGCTGGCTGTGCGCCCCGCTGTCGATGCGTAAGTAATAAAGCCCTGCCGGGTGATTATTCAGGCTAAGGGTAGCCTGCGGGCTGTCCGTCCGCCATTCCTGCAGCCGGCGCCCGTCCGGGCTGACGAGGCTGATGTATGCCGCTGCCGGCAATCCGTTGAGCTGTACCTGTTCGCTGGCCGGGTTAGGCGCTATTTGTACGCTGTTCACTGCTGTCCAGGGCACTTCTTCGGAATTGACCGTCACTGATTTCAGCGGCTGGAAAAAGCCCGCTGCCTCAATAACTGCCGGCTGTACGCAGGCACCGTGGTCCAGCGTGGGACCCACATCCACGGCCATTACATCGGCTGCACCATTGGCATTCATGACCGAGTCGGCTACCAGGCTGTTGGTATACACGACCTGATCATCCGCCGTGCAGTAAATCAGCCGGGTCGGGGCCTGCGGCGTCCAGTCGTACACATCGTTATCCTGCAGCGCCTGAATGATGGGGTGGCTTGCATCATTGGACTCCAGCACCGCTACCAGGCTGTCCTGCATCATGAAGCGGGTAATGGAAGCCCCTTCGTTGGCGGTCAGCTCCGTGATCAAAAAAGTGTTCAGGCTGTTGAGGTCGCGCTCGCCGTTGTAAAATTCTTCGATGGCGGCCGCGTAGGGCTGCTTGAAGTAGTCTTCGATGTCTGCATACAAGCCATAGGCTTCGTTATAAGAAAGGGCGGTGTACGGCAGGTAACTCGGGTAGAAGTAAGGCTCGTCACTCAGCAATAGCTTGAGCATCTCCCCGGAAATACTGTACGGCCCGGACATAGGCGCGGATGCCGTTACCGGAAACTCTCCGCTCAGGTTTTGCTCCAGCTCCCGTTGCAGGGCCGCAGCGGCGTGCCCTCCCTGCGAGTAGCCGGTTACGAAGACCTGATCGTTGATCTGTGCAGCGGAGTAGCCCTCCATGAACTGACGCGCAGCCCGCATCATATCGATGGCAGCGGAAGCTTCCGTCTCTGCATGCACATAAGGGTGAAAACCGCGGGATTCCCCCAGCCCCAGATAGTCAGGGGCAACGGCTACGTACTGCAGCCCGCTCCATACGGCAGCCAGCTCCCAGCCGCCGGCCAGCTCAGAGGGAACATCGTCTTTGCTGCTCACCGTACCGTGCTGATAGCAAAGCAGGGGGTAGGCAAAAGTGCCCTCTTCCGGCACCGGGATAACGATCAGGCCGGAAGCCGTGTCCAGCTGCCCGTTGATGTCCGGAGTGGTGTACGTGAGCTTGTACATTTCGATGCCGTTCTGCATCAGAAAGCCAAAATCGGCCTGCATTTGCAAAAGGCTGCGTTCCCCTCTATACTCACTGCTCACCAGCTGCTGAGCAGTGAGGCTGACATGGGCAAGGGCAAAAAAGAAGACAAGAAAGGGTACGTTCTTCATCATTTTTTTTAGGTGAATATAGAAAATACCCCCGTCTTTTTCCGTCGCCGGCTGTCCCTATGCTGATTAAGCAGGCACAGCAGCGCCCTTAGGCTGATAGCTGTCCGTGCCCAGCTGATGCAACAGGCGGAAGTGGCTCCGGATGGCCGCAAAGAAAGTCTTGTGCTCGTGGTAGGGCAGGCCGTACTCGTGAGCAGTTGCCTTCACGATTTTCGAGATTTCCCGGTAGTGGA
>CAJXXJ010000395.1 GCA_913062745.1 uncultured Phaeodactylibacter sp. | reverse complement strand
CGCCGTCACTGTCTTTGCTTATCATTTGATCGCGCCAGTCCCACACGTAGCCGCCGATCAGCTTGGGGTAAGTGCGGATAGCATTCCAGTAGCCCGCCAGGTCGCCGGTGGAGTTGCCCTGCGAGTGGGCGTATTCGCACCAGATTACAGGCCGGTCATCATCGGCCTGGGCAGCAAGGCTAATCATATCTTCGGTGAGCCGGTACATACGGCTGCGGAAATCGGTGATCGGGCGGTCGGCTGGTTCGGGCTTGGGCCAGCGGTAGCCGTAGATGTTTTGGGCACCTTCCGCATGAAGTGGCCGGGTGGGATCAAATTCCTTGATCCAGGCGCCCATCGCGGCGTGGTTCGGACCGTAACCCGCTTCGTTACCGAGCGACCAGCTGACGATGCTGGGGTAGTTTTTGTCTCTTTCCACCATACGGATGGCGCGCTCCACAAAAGCGGTGTGCCACTGCGGCAGATTGCTGAATAGCGAACCATGACCATGGCTCTCCAGGTTGGCTTCGTCCATGACGTAAATACCGTACTCATCGCAGAGCTCGTACCAGCGAGGCGGATTGGGGTAATGGGCCGAGCGGGAAGCGTTGACGTTCAGGCGTTTCATCAATTCGGCATCGCGGCGCATAGTGGCTTCATCTACCGCTTTTCCCGTTTCGGCGTCCCAGTCGTGGCGGTTGACACCGTACAGCAAGACAGGTACCCCATTTACCAGGAACTGCCCATCGCGAATTTCAATTTCCCGGAAGCCTACCCGGCAGCTGCGTGCTTCCTGCAATTGTTCGGTACTGTCTTTTAGCGAAAGCACCAGTGTGTAGAGGTAGGGCTGCTCCGCCGACCATTTTTGCGGATTTTCTATGGTTGCCTTCATCAGGTTGTCGAAGGGCCGGTTGCCAATGACCGGGTAGTGCTCATTGAGGATTTTCTGAACGGATATGGACAGCGATTCGGATAGTACCGGCTGCTCATCAGCATCGTAGAGCTGCGCTTCAAGCGTCCAGCCTTTAGTGTCTATATTTTCATACTGCTTGATCTCCGGTCGGATTTGTAATTCTGCATCCTCATAGTTGTCGTCCAGCTCAGTGCGCACGGCAAAATCGTATAACTGTACCGGCGGAGCTGCTTCCAGGTACACATCGCGGTGGATGCCCGCCATGCGCCAGTGGTCTTGATCTTCGATGTAGCTGCCATCCGACCACTTGATAACTTTGAGAGCGATCAGGTTTTCGCCGGATTGCAGAAAGGGAGTGATGTCAAATTCTGCGGGCAGCCGGTCATCTTCGCTGTAGCCGACGAACTGACCGTTTACCCAGGCGTAGAGTGCCGAAGTCGCTGCGCCCACATGTAAGGTTACCTGCTGCCCTTCCCAATCATCCGGTAAGCGGATACTTTTTCGGTAACAGCCAGTTGGGTTGTAATCTTCCGGTATGAAAGGGGGTTCTATGCCCTGCCCTTCCCAAATTTGGTGGGTAAGGCGGTGCCAGGGTTTGCCGAAGCCTTGCAGTTCCCAGTTGGAAGGAACGGTGATGTCGTCCCACTTCCGGTCGGAGTACTTGGGTTGGTAAAAATCATCCGGAGCGCCAGCAGGTGCCTTGGACCAGTGGAACTTCCACTTCCCATTCAGCGACAAATAGCGGGGTGAAGCTTTGCGGTCGGCCGCCAGTGCCATTTGCTCATCGGGGTAGGAAATGGAAGTTGCTCTTGCCGGCAGCCGGTTGATTTGGTTGACCTGAGGATCGTGATAAGGAGGGGTGTCCTGGGCAACTGCCCATTTAAACAGCAGCGGCATGGCTAGCAGCAAGAGAATATATCGGTACATTTTCAGCCTTTTAGCTGGAAAAGTAGGGAATCTGGGGGATTTGGGTATCCTTGGGTGTCCTGCTTGCCGTGTGGAAGGTAAGGATGGCTCACTCCACGGTTAAAGCTCTTGCAACATAATCGGTAAACGGACGCAAGATTAAGTACGCTTCTTCTACATAATCCACGAAACTATCACTAACCACAATTTTTTGAGCGAGGTTGGTTGTGGCCGTGAAATTTTTCCGCTTTATGAGGTCAATATGTTTATGATTGATATCATAATCTCTGGGTGCTGTTTTGAGTTCGTGCTTGTCTTCTGCTAAGCCACCAAAAAAATCCTGAAATTCTTTTTTGTCAAGAATCTCTTTCAACACCTCACCATCGTAATCAATCGCTGCACGCATTCTATCTAAGTTTTCTTTATCTGGCGAATGTAAACCACCGCCTATAAAAGACCAACTAATTCCTGCTGCGATAGCGATGCGGGCAAAGTTGTCATCGCCAGACATTGGCATACAGTTAAAATAGTCTTTGTAAAGCGGCCGGTCTTTATTGAACCGGCGATTGTTGTTGATGCGTGAGACGGTATCTTTTGGCTTGAACAGCGTGAAGAAACTGTCATGCTTAGACAATCTTTGCAAGATCAAATCTATCTCCTCCAGCCATCGTTCTTTGGCATTGTGGTAGCGATCGCGGTTGTCATCCATCCAATCTTTTGAATTGTTATTGCTCAGGTCTCTGAGAAAATCGAAAATGTACGCTTTGCTAACCATGATATTTGTTTTGCTTCAAATTTAGCTTGATTTCTTTTTATGCCTCAATCCACCACCGCATTCCCCATCAATAACATTAAACGCCAATAGCTCTTAGTCAAGTCAGCTTGCAGCTCATCAATGCGTAGTTGGACGTTCTGCCGGGCTAGTTCTGCATCCCGCAGCGCCAAATTGTCCACCTTTCCAGAAAGGAACAGGTCCTGCGTTTTGGTGAAAGCCTCATCAAACGTCACCTTATTTTGTTGTTCCCGTTCTATCTGATTGCGCAGCAAGACGTACGTGCTTTGCTCTTTCAAGGCTTGATTGAATAGCTTAGTGCGGGTAAGCTGCTGCTCTGCGTAGGCTTTTTCCAGGCCAATCCGCGAATTGGCTGTACGGTTCTTGCGCACCCCTCCGTCAAACAGGGTGTAGGATGCATTGAAGCCCAAAGCAACTCCCGCCGTCTGTATCTCAGCAAGTTGCTGTACATCGTTGCGTTGGTAATTGTAGCCTACCCGGGCAAAAGCACCTAGGGTTGGGCGCATATCCAATTCTGCGAGCTGCAATTCTGATTCCGATACCTGAATGCCCACGCGGCTCAATTGAAGTTGTGGGTTTTCCGCCTCAATGGCTTGCTGTATGACGGACAACTCAGGAATTTCCGGTATATCCGAATCGTATTCGACCGAAAAACGGGCATCCAGTTCATCGCCCATCAAAAAGTTGAGATCACGGATCAAATTAGCTTTCACCAGCTTGATGTCGTCAAATGTGGCTTCGTCTTGATTTAGGGCGGTTTGCAGCCGAAGGATATCCAGGGAATTGGCTTGCCCGAATTGTTTGCGGTCCCTCATTTTAGACAGGCGAGCCTTGCCATTCTCAATGCTTTGCTGTATAAAGGCGGCTTGTTTTTGGAGCTTAGCGATCTCGGTATACAAATCAGATACAGCCAGTATCGTTTGATTAATCAACACCTCCTGCCTAGCGCGTTCCACCATCGAAAGCCCTTGCAACAGCTTGAAACGGGTATCGCGCCGGCCGCCATCGTAGACCACATAGTCGGCTTGTATGCCTAGCTCGCCATTAACGGTCTCCACGCCAAACTCGTCGACGTTTATAAACTCGGGCTCTGCCTGAAACGTCCGCAGTTGCACGTCTGCATAGTTTGACAGATAGGAGCCTCCAGCCACCGCCCTTACCACCGGCGCAGCGCCTACATTTGCCTTGAATAGGTTGTTGCTGGCCCGAGTCATCTCAAACTTTTGAATTTGAATGGAAGGATTCTTTTCAATGGTCTTTTTAACCGCATCAGATAATGATAGTATTTCCTGCGCGGTTCCTGCAATCGCAAGAAACATCAGGCCGGTCAATAAAATGATATATTTCATCTGTTTGATTTCTTGAAACCCAATAATTGGGCGTATGAAGAAAAGTTTATGCCAGTTCTTTTTGCTTTTCGCGAATGACCACATCCAGCTCGGCAGCCGTGATATCTTTCATACGGCGGATATAGCGGTGGAAGTAGTACTTCAGGTTCGCTAGCAGCAGCATGACGGATGGCAAAAAAACTAAAGTCAGCACCATGCCAAATATCAAGCCATAGGCGATAGCGATAGCCGTCGGCTTAAGAAACTGAGCGCTGATGGAATTATTGAGCAGCAAGGGTGCGAGCCCGAAAACGGTGGTGATCGTAGTCAGCACAATGGGTCGGAACCTGGAAATGGCAGAAGATTGCAAAGCTTCCTTTACCGAAAGCCCCTCCCGGATGTTGTCGTTGTAGGTGGAAATCAACACCAGACCATTATTGATCAAAATACCCCACAGAGCGATCATGCCCAGAAAGGAGAAAATGCTGACCGGGATATTGTGCAAATAAGCCCCCCAGGCTACCCCAACAAACGCAAAAGGCAGCATAAAGAGGATGGCAACTGTTTTGCTGACCGAACGGTAGTTAAACATCAGAATACC
>CAJXXJ010000394.1 GCA_913062745.1 uncultured Phaeodactylibacter sp. | reverse complement strand
CCCGCCTCTGGCCCCAGCCCCGACTGCACGCCAAAGGCGAGCGCCATAGGCAGGGCTATGATGGCAGCGAGAAGCGCGCCGGAAATATCCCCCTTCAGCGAGGGAGACGGATTGCGTTTGCGGAAGATTGGTCTAAACGGCATAATGTTGCAATTACGAATGAAGTGCACACACGGCATTCATTTCAGTAGCTGCCGTAAAAGTACTTCCTCAAAGCAGGACTGCCAAATCTGATCAGAAACGTTTACCGACGCCCAAGCCTAACGACAGCGTGGTATAGGCATCCTCGCGGGCATCGTAAAAGAAGGTGGGGTACAAATCCCAGTGGTGCCCGAGCTCCACCTCATACTCCAGCCCGAAGCGGAAAAGGTAGAAGCTCTGGTTGCGGTCGAACTCTATACCGGGGCCAATCTGAATGACCAGCCCCCGCCAGGGGCGGTAAAGTAAATCCAAGGAGGACACGATAGGGTATTCCCGCTCCAGAAACTCCTCGTGTACTGACTCAACAATAAAAGTTTCCAGTTCCAGGTCGTTGTGCAGCCCCAGCCCCAACTTGTCGTTGAACCAGTATTCCAAATCAAGCCCATAAGACGGGATAGCTACCCTTGAGCCTTCCACCACGCCGGGAATAAAGGTATGGCTGATAAAAGCTGCCGCCCGGAAGTGCGGAAAAAAGCTGTGGCGGTGAATGACCTTGGGCGTAGTGCGGGACGTATCTGCAGCTGTTGCCGGGGCATGATGATCCTGAGCCTGCAGCACTGTGGCGGCTGCGGCTAACATAAGTAAGGTTAGAATGACAGTACGCATCGTTTCTTGCTTGTTTTGCAGCAAAGAAAACAAGCCCGATGCTCAAAAAAAGTGAAGCGAATCACATAGCAGCACTATACTTTGCCATGGCGGCGATAAAGCCAGTCGATGGCTGGTACGCGCTCACGCAGGTACGATTGTACCCGCGGAGATCTGCTTAAGACGAGGGAAAGCAAAAGAAATGTCAACATGTTCAATTATGGGATATAAGGTTCAATTTCAATGTTGTAACGCTGCTTTCGCCCCGAAAAGTTCGTTTCTGCAAAAAAAATTATGCGCCCAACAACAGCCGCAGGGAAATCAGGAAGGTCATCCCGATTACAAAGTACCGGAACGCCTGCTCCGGGATCAGCCGGACTACACGTATGCCCACGAAAATACCCAGCGCAATCGCCGGTAGCCCGCAGAGATCCAGCAGAAAGCTCTGCAGGTTGATCGTCTCCCACACCCAGATGTGGAATGGGATTTTGAACAGGTTGATGATCAAAAAGAACCAGGCCGTAGTGCCGATAAAACTGTTTTTGGGGATCCGCGTAGCCAGCAAATACACTGCCATTACCGGCCCGGCTGCATTCCCGATCATGGTCGTGAAGCCCCCGACCGCGCCGAAAATAGCCCCCACCCACCAGTATCGCGCCATCAAGTCCGAAAAGCGCGTATTCTGCTGCAGCACCAGCAGGACGAGGCTGCCGATGATGATCACCGCGATCATGTCCGTGAAGGCAGCATCCGCTACCTCATTGCCCACCCAGATGCCGATCAGCACGCCGATTGCCGCTGTAGGAAGCAGCCGCCAGATGTACTTCCACTCTGCATCCCGGTTGTAGTAGCTTACCGCAAAAACATCTGCCATCGACAGCAACGGCAGGACCAGCCCTACGGATACTTTCCCGCCAAAGGCAGCCGCCATCGCGGGTACTACAAACATACCAAGCCCCTTCACGCCCGCCTTAGCCATGCCGATAAGGAAAGCGCTGGCGAGCAGCCAGGCCCATTGATAAGTCTCGAGAGCCGGCAGGCTCAGTGCGGAAAACATGTGCGGAAGGGTTGGTGGTAAAAAACAGCGGAGCTGACCCTTCAGCGAGGATCAGCTCCGGATAATTATTCTTAATCAGGCAGTGCCTTATGCTCCGGCGTAAGCCACCTCCTTAGCCGCCTTTACAATTTTGGCAGCATTCGGCAGGTACTCCTCTACCAAAGTCGGTGCGTACGGCAGCGAAGTATCCGCAGCGTTTACCCGCGTCACCGGGGCATCGAGATAGTCGAAAGCGTACTTCTGAATTTCGTAGGCAATCTCCGCAGACACACCGGCAAACGGCCAGCTCTCGTCAACGACCACCAGACGGTTGGTCTTCTTCACGGATTCCACTATGGTATGATGGTCGAGCGGGCGGATAGTGCGCAGGTCGATCACCTCCGCGCTGATGCCTTCTTTTTCCAGCTCCTTCGCTGCTTCCAGAGTCGGATACATCATTTTATTGAAAGACACCAGGGTGATGTCGCTTCCTTCCTGACGGATGGCAGCTTTGCCAATCGGCACCAGATATTCTCCTTCCGGCACTTCGCCTTCGTAGCCGTACATCATTTCTGACTCCATCATACAGATCGGGTCGTTATCGCGGATAGCCGATTTCAGCAGGCCTTTGGCATCCGCCGGGTCTACACAGCTGATTACCTTTAGGCCCGGCACATTAGCCATCCAGCTTTCAAAAGTCTGAGAGTGCTGCTGAGCCAGCTGCCCGGCGCTGCCGGACGGCCCGCGGAATACGATGGGGCAGCTGAATTCGCCGGCAGACTGAGACAGCGTCTTAGCGGCGTTGTTGACAATCTGGTCAAAGGCCAGCACCGCAAAGTTCCAGGTCATGAACTCCACGATCGGGCGCAGTCCGTTCATCGCTGCTCCTACGCCGATGCCCGCAAAGCCGAGCTCTGCAATAGGCGTATCGATTACGCGCTTCGGGCCAAACTCATCGAGCATGCCTTTGCTCACCTTATATGCACCGTTATACTCTGCGACCTCCTCTCCCATCAGGAACACGAGCTCGTCGCGGCGCATTTCTTCCGACATCGCTTCGTTCAATGCGTCCCGTAGTGCCAGTTTTCTTGCCATTTTATCTGTGTATTTATTCTGGTTTTTCTGATTGCCGGAGGCAGCAAAAGCCTGCAGCCCGGCTGCAAAAATAGAAAATCTAAGCTTACTAACAACCGAGCCCGAACCTTGTTTGCCTTATCTTGTACTACAGTAAACTACCAAAGCCACCTATTTATTCCTATTTTTGCGGCGGCCCTGGTATACTACTATTCAGTAGTTTGCCGTTTGCCTTATAATTGAACTTGAATATATCCTAAATTTACATTCCGCCATGAAAAAGAACCTCAGAAGCATTTTCGCATTGATTGCAGTCTTCGCCATGGTTACGCTTTCTTCCTGCAACCGGGGCTACGGATGCCCAAATAACTTTTCACTGAACGAAGCCGTATCTACTGTTGTTACCTCGGTAATCAACTGGATCGACTAAATGGCAGAAATAAAATGGATGGCGCTCACTGAGGCGCATCAGCTGGAAGAAATTATTGAGCACTCCGCTTCCAACCCTTGTATCATATTCAAGCATAGCAGCCGCTGCTCTATAAGTTCCCTGGCACAAAACCGGCTGGAAAGCAAGTGGGCGTTCAGCGAAAAGGAGATACTCCCCTATTTTCTTGACCTGATCTCTTACCGCGCTCTGTCCAATGCCGTCGCTGAGCAATTTGGCGTCCGGCATGAGTCGCCCCAGATTCTGCTCATTCAAAACGGTATCTGCACCTATCAGGCTTCTCATCTCGACATCAGCGCCCGGGAACTGAAAGCCGCGCTGTCGCAGAGTGCCTGATTCCCTCGTTCGTTAACCGGAAAACTGTATGTCTGCGGAGGAACACCATATTATAACTACGCAAGACGGGTCCCATTCTGTGCAATCCCCGCGTTTTGGGGTGAGCTATCACTCCCGTTACGGTGCTGTGCAGGAATCGCGGCATGTCTTCCTGAAGTCCGGCCTGTACGCAAGGCTGCCGGAGCTGCCGAAGGTCCGGGTACTTGAGCTTGGCTTTGGCACGGGGCTCAATGCTCTACTTACCTGGCTGGAGGCGGAGGAGCAGCAGAAACCTATACAGTATACTTCCCTTGAAGCTTACCCCATTACGTCCGAGCAGGTACAACTCCTCAATTATCCCGAAGCATTGAGCCTGCCTTCCCCTGCGCCCTTTTTACGTTTACACGAAAGTGAGTGGGGGCAGCGGCACACTTTAAGTGCACACTTTACCTTTGAGAAACGAAAGGAACGCTTTGAAGAATTGCAGTTCGAGCAGGCTTTCGATGTGGTCTATTTCGATGCTTTTGCACCGAATGCACAGCCAGAGCTGTGGACAGAGGAGTTGTTGTCAAAAGTCTACCGCGCTACCGCTGAGGGCGGCGTACTCGTCACCTACTGTGCCAAGGGCGCAGTAAAGCGCACTCTAAAAGGGCTGGGATATGAAGTGGAAGCCCTACCCGGGCCGCCCGGCAAGCGCGAGATGACCCGTGCCTGGCGACGGTAGCAAATCTCAGGCTTTGGTCTTTGGCTTTTCGGCTTTGGCCTCCTCCACATTCGGCTTTCTTATCAGCGGTTCCCCAGCTTTAGCTCGGTTGTTAACAGGCTTAATGATATTGATCTTGCCATCCTCGCCGTACAGCTCCTTAG
>CAJXXJ010000393.1 GCA_913062745.1 uncultured Phaeodactylibacter sp. | reverse complement strand
TCTACTGATACGGGGTTGATAAGTGGGTACTCTGGTGGACTTGTTTGCCATGTGGATTGATCCCAAGACTGTATGCCCCATATGAGCCTATCAAATGTCAGCGTTTCTACATCAGAGATGCTAGAAAGGTTTCCGCTTGCAACCGAATTAGAATCTGTTACAGAAGATGTAGAATCGTCTGTAAATGCATTTACAGCAAGTTCGCTAAGTTTTACATATGGTGTATTCGGGGGAGATGGCTGCCAGTCGAATTCATTATATTCGCTATCCTCCCATATACCACCAGTAGGAACCTCATAAAATGATGTAAGAGAACTGTTTGTTACCGCTGATATATTTCTTGATGTATCGTTAATTTTTGCGGAAGCGCCGAAAGGGGGGCTGTTCTACAAAAATTAAGGATTGTTTTTGGGCTAAATTATGGTAGACAAGCGTTCGCTGATCGGCGCATCCTTTACCAGCAATTCTTCCTCCGGCTCTGCTACGAGATGAGCAATCAGGTCGCCGATCTGACTGCATCCGTAAGAAATGGCGGGTTGCAGCTCCGGCGTGCCGATGCCTTTCTCAAGCACATGCTGCACGGTAAGCCGAACAGCTGTTCCGGCCTCAGGCATGCCAAGTTGGTCGAGCATCATAGCTGCAGACAAGATAGCCGCCATCGGGTTGGCAATATCCTGCCCGGCAGCCTGCGGATAAGACCCATGCACCGGCTCAAACAGGGAAGCCTGAGCACCGATCGAGGCGGAAGGCAGCAGCCCCAGGGAGCCCGGCAGCACACTCGCTGCATCAGAGAGGATGTCTCCAAACATATTGCTGGTCAGAATGACATCAAACTGCCGTGGGTTTTGTATCAGCTGCATGGCTGCGTTGTCAACGAATAGCTGCTCCAGTTGTATGTCCGGGTATTCCTGAGCCAGCTCCTGCACTGCTGCCCGCCACAAGCGGGAGGTTTCCAATACATTAGCTTTGTCGACCAGCGTGACTTTGCCGCGCCGCTCCCGGGCCTGGCGAAACGCTAAATGGGCAATGCGTTCAATTTCTGCGCGGTGATAATTGCAGTGGTCATAGGCAGCGAGCCCGTCTTCCGTCCGCCCCTTGTCCCCAAAGTAAATGCCACCGGTAAGCTCGCGGTAGATCACAAAGTCAACACCTTGTACAATGGGCTCCCGTAGTGGAGATAGGTGCAGCAGCTGTTGGTAGGTCTTTACCGGGCGGAGGTTGGCGAACAGCCCGAGAGACTTGCGCAGCCGCAGCAAGCCCTGTTCCGGGCGGATGTGGGCAGCCGGGTTGTTGTCGTATTTAGGGTCGCCAATGGCGCCGAACAACACTGCTTCGGCATTCATGCAGGCTTCCAGCGTCTCCTCCGGCAAGGGGTCGCCGTGCCGTTCAATAGCAATAGCGCCCACATCGCCGTGGCAGTATTCGAACAGGTGACCGAAGCGGTCGCTGACAGCATCCAGTACTTTGATGGCTTGTTCGGTGACTTCCGGGCCGATGCCGTCTCCGGGCAGCAGGGCAATTTTGTGTTTTCTTGGTTTAGCAGACATGTTCATGGAATAAACGATTTGAGTGTTACAGAATTACAAGGCTACAGCGGCTCTTTGCTGCTCGTAGCGCAGTATGTCATTTTGGATGCTCAGCAGGTAGTCGAGGTCGTCGAGCCCTTCAAGCAGGCAGTGTTTTTTGTAGGGGTCAATATCGAAGGATACCGCCCTGCCGGTTGCGTCTATTTTAAAACGCTGATTGGCCAGGTCGGCCACAAACCGGGCCGCAGGATCTGCCTCCACGGCAGAGAAACATTCGTGCAGGACTTCTTCACTGACCTGTACCGGCAGCAAGCCGTTGTTGAGGGCATTGGCCCGGAAAATATCTGCAAAGAAGCTGGAGACCACCACCCTGAACCCGTAGTCGTACAAAGCCCAGGCGGCATGTTCCCGGCTTGAGCCGCAGCCAAAGTTGCGCCCGGCAAGCAGGATTTTCCCCTGATAAACCGGATTGTTGAGTACGAAGCCGGCTCGCGGCTGTCCCTTTTCGTCGTAGCGCCAGTCCCGAAAAAGGTTATCGCCGAAGCCCTCCCGGGTGGTCGCCTTCAGAAAGCGGGCCGGAATGATCTGATCCGTATCTACCTCTTCAATGGGCAAAGGCACGGCAGTGCTGTGTAGCGTTTTAAAAGCTTGCATGTTCAGTTTTGTTGGTAATGTTCACGGACATCCGCCAGGCAGCCGGCAATTGCGGTTGCGGCAGCAGTGAGCGGGCTGGCCAGTATGGTTCGGGCACCGGGGCCCTGCCTGCCTTCAAAATTGCGGTTGGAGGTAGATACGCAGTAAGCGCCGGCCGGCACCTTGTCCTCGTTCATGCCAAGGCATGCCGAGCAGCCGGGCTCCCGGAAGTCAAATCCTGCTTCCGCGAAAATGCGGTCGAGCCCTTCCGCCTTCGCCTGTGCTTCCACCTGTCGGGAACCAGGGACAATCATAGCGTTTATACCCGGTGACTTTTGCTTGCCTTTTACAAATGAAGCTACGCTGCGCAGGTCTTCTATCCGCGCATTCGTACAGCTGCCTATGAAAACGTACTGCACGGCTTGCCCTTTCATCTGCTGCCCGGGCTGCAAACCCATATAGGACAAGGCCTTTCGGAAAGAGGGGCTTTGCTTTTCCGGTTCCGGAATCCGCTGACTGATGCCAATGCCCATACCCGGGTTGGTCCCGAAAGTTACCATCGGCTCAATCTCCCCGGCCTGGAATATATATTCGGCATCAAAGGCTGCTCCTTCATCCGTATACAAGCTGGCCCATTCTTCTGCTGCTTTCGCGAAAGCGTCGCCCTGTGGGGCAAAGGGCCTTCCTTTCAGATAGCGGAATGTCGTCTCATCCGGCGCGATCAGGCCTCCGCGAGCTCCCATTTCAATACTCATATTACAGATGGTCATACGGGCTTCCATGCTCAGTGCGCGGATAGCAGGGCCGGCGTACTCAATAAAGTGGCCTGTGCCTCCGCTGGCAGACAGCCGGGAAATGATGTGCAAAATGATATCCTTAGCCGTCACACCCGCCTGCAGCTGCCCTTCTACCCGAATACGCATTTGCTTCGGTTTTTGCTGCAGCAGGCACTGCGTAGCCAGGGTTTGTTCAACCTGACTTGTGCCAATGCCAAATGCGATGCACCCGAATGCACCATGTGTCGAGGTATGGCTGTCGCCGCAAACAATAGTCATGCCGGGCTGCGTAATGCCCAGCTCGGGCCCGATCACGTGCACAATGCCCTGCCGGGGATGGCCCAGGCCGTACAGCTCAATACCGAAATCTGCACAATTGCGGCTTAGCTGCTCGATCTGCGAGCGGGAACGCTCCTCTTGTATCGGCAGTTGCTGATTCCGGGTCGGGACATTATGGTCGGCAGTGGCTATCGTTTGCGCGGGGCGGAATACCGGCAGTTGCCGTTGGCGCAAGCCTTCGAATGCCTGAGGGCTTGTCACCTCGTGGATAAAGTGCCGGTCAATGTACAGCACTTCCGTATCGCCGCCGGCGCGAGCTACAATGTGGCGGCTCCAGATTTTATCAAATAGCGTTTGTGCACTCATAAGTTATGCGTGGCAGGCACGCGTTCGGTTTGTTCGGCAATGATGGCTTCCAGGTGGTGGTTTTGCACCTCCTTCATCGTGTCAGCTACCTGCAGGAATCGCTCGTACACTTTGTCGAGCTCCTGCTTTTTCAGGTCGTGCCCAATGAGCTTGGCCCGGTAAGCGAGGGCAGCCCTGCCGGAACGGGCCGTGAGCACGATCTTTGATTGGTCCACACCTACTTCCAGTGGGTCGATAATTTCGTAGGTGTCCCTTCGTTTGATGACTCCATCCTGATGTATGCCGGAGGAGTGAGCGAAAGCGTTGGCGCCCACAATTGCTTTATTGGGCTGTACCGGCATGCCCATACGCTCGCGTACCAGGCGGCTCGTGGGATAGAGCAGCTGAGTGTTAATTTGTGTATGCAGGTTTAGCTCCGGGTGCTGGCGCAAAATCATCACGGCTTCCTCAAGGGAAGTGTTGCCGGCTCTTTCGCCAATTCCGTTTATGGTACATTCGATCTGACGGGCCCCGTTTTGCACGCCGGCAATCGAGTTGGCTGTGGCCAGCCCAAGGTCATTGTGGCAGTGAGTGGAAAGTATCGCTTTTTCGATGCCGCGTACGTTTTCGCGCAGGAAGCGGATTTTGGCACCATACTGTTCGGGCAGGCAGTAGCCCGTAGTATCGGGGATGTTGAGGATAGTCGCGCCCGCCTTTATGACCGCCTCCAGCACTTCTGCCAGGTAGGTGTCATCGGTGCGTCCGGCATCCTCCGCATAGAATTCCACTTCTTCCACGAAAGAACGGGCGTAGCGCACGGCAGCGACAGCCTGCTCTTTTACTTTTTCGCGGTTACTGCGTAGTTTGTACCGGATGTGAGAGTCTGAAGTGCCAATACCGGTATGTATCCTTGGGCGTTTAGCGTATTTCAAGGCTTCAGCGGCGGTTTTGATGTCATTTTCTACCGCGCGGGACAAA
>CAJXXJ010000392.1 GCA_913062745.1 uncultured Phaeodactylibacter sp. | reverse complement strand
AAGGGGTTATCCAACGAAGAGTAGCCTCAAAAGTCGCCGCAGGCAACCCCTAGTTTTAGCCTTGACAGACCACTAGAGTATCTTTCCTGCTAAAAAGCTAACTCATGGGGAAAATTTTCAACGAGTTCAAGGAATTCGCCGTCAAAGGCAACATGATCGACATCGCGGTGGGCGTCATCATCGGTACTGCATTCAATCAGGTTGTGGATGCTATTGTCAAGCAGGTTTTCCTGCCGCCGCTCTCGCTGCTCACCGATGGCGTCAATATGTCGGACCGCAAAATTGTGCTCAGGGAAGCCGTGCTGTCGGAAGGGGCTGTCTCGGCCGAGGAGATCGCCATCGGCTACGGGCAGTTTTTGGAAGCTACAGTCGACTTTCTGGTCATCAGCATCGTCGTGTTTGTAGTCGTCCGATTTATGAACCGCCTCAAGGGCCGCGCGCAGGACGCATCGGATACCACCGTAGTCACCCCCAAGGACATCGAGCTGCTGAACCGCGTCACCCAATTGCTCGAGGAGCAGAATGAGTTGTTGAAGAAAAAGGGAGAGTAAGGGGCTATTGTCTGTAGTTATAGCAGCAGGTGGGGGCGCATTCCGTTTCCGGGAATACCATTCAGCACATAAAAGCGACCATTCAGCCCAAAGTTGGATTATTTCTTAAGTTTTCGGGTAACCGAATTTATCTTTCTCAAATAATACAGGCACAAAACATTACTATCACTAAAACCCCAATGAGAATGATAAGGCTTGAGCAATTGATCCCGATATCTGTAATTTTATTTGGCATGATGGCGCTGTCGTCCTGCGGTGGCTCGGAGGCCAAAGCTTCAGAGGACACCAAAGCGGTGACCGCTGCCCCGGTTGAAGAAACGGCAGCAGTAGAGCCTGCTGAAGAAACCGTAACCGAAGACTCCACCGCCAGCCCGGATGCTCCCACTGAAAGCAGCTCCGCAGACGCTGCCGACACCTCCTCCAATGCCGATAAGACTACGAGTAGTATGGCCGAGCGTACAGTCAACGAGGAACGGCTGGGCGTAATCCTCGACCTTATTTCAGAAGAGCTGGAAGCCCAGAAGCTCGAGTACATCAGCAGCAAGGGGCAGGACTGCTCCGGCATTTACCACAAGATCAAGGACATGGTGAAAAAGAAGATGTCCGTACTCGGCGACAAGACCAAGTTTCATTACCCCTCCTTTACCGAGGACCGTAACTCCCGTCAGATTGCACATTGGTATTATAAAAACAACAACCTTCACATCGTACAGGATGCCATTGCTGACCGCAACCTGATCACGCCGGGCACCGTCGTTTTCTTTGGCCGCACCGAGGAAAAGTACAGCAATATCACGATAGACCTGCTGACCAACCCCGGCAAATTCGTACACGACGGGACCAATGGCAAGATCATGCACGTAGCGGTGGTAACCAAAGTGGAAAAAGACGCCGCCGGCAACGTCATCAAGTACGATATGATGCACGGCCGGAATTCCCGCAACTTCGCCTCCCGCACCACGGCCAACTACGATGGGCCAGGCGGCTATGGCAAAGCCTACGCTAAGTTCCCCTTCGGCAACTGGAATCAGCAACTGGTAGCTTTGGCGCATATCGAAACACCTTTTTAAAGAAATCCCAAACCACTAGACAAACTGGATTTCATGAGTAAAAGGGAAGGATTTTGCGGGCTGCAGTTCCCGCCTTTCCTTGAGCGCCGAAGCTGATGCGAAGGAGCTAGGGGCCCCGATAGCCATCGGGGAGGGGGCGTGCGGAGGCTGAAAAAAATCAATCCCTTTTGAAAAATGTCTAGTAGTGTAAAGAAATCCTGTAACCCTATATAAATTCAGATCATCGGATGAAAAAATCATCATTTTATTTAGCCACTGTACTGGTTTTGGCGGCAGCCACTACACTTGCGGCTCAATCCCCTGCCGTAAAAGACCGCGCAGGCCATACCTACGAGACGGTGAAGATCGGCAGTCAGGTATGGATGGCAGAGAACCTCACTACGGAGCAGTTCCCCTGTGAAGGCACCGCAGTCAGCCTGGCCAACGGCAGCGAGCGCGGCAGCAGCGCCACTTTTCAGGATGGGCAGCCGCACTACGCTTTTTACCAAAACCGCCCCGAGCTGGAGTTCGGTGCGCTGTACAACCAAAGCGCTATCCTGCAGTGTGAGGTTTGCCCGGGCGGCTACCGCATCCCCACCAAGGAAGAATGGGAGGCTTTAGCCAAACAACTGGGCGGGGTGGACAAAGCGGGGGCTCAGCTCCTGCGGGGCGGCAGCTCCGGCTTTAATGCCGATATGGTGGGCCGCATCACCCGCAGCGGCTCGGTGCTTGAGGGCGAAGCGACTTCCTGGTGGGCCACGGGCGAAGATGGCTCCGCTGCCTACACAGTAGAGCTGTCGGCTGACGGTACGCTTACCCTGTACGAGGCGGGGAATGAGCAGTGGGGGAATTACGTGCGCTGTGTGCAGGAGGAGCCTGCAATAATGCTTACCCCATGCATTACAGCCCGGCGACCCGGAACCCTGAAAACCTGCCTGACTGAAAGCAGGGGGTTGAAGGCCTCGTGTTGTCGGGCTGTAATCTGCACCATTTTAGAGGCTAAGTTGCACCCCGCACCTCCTGTAGCCCTAATACAATAATTGAAAACGCTTTCTACGCTGTACCTTACCTATTGAGGCTGCCACAGGATAATATCGCGGCTAAATTTTGTTTTTCATGAAATAATTGGTTAACTGTGAGGAATTCGGGCATTTGTGCTGTTCAACCTGCAAGTGTGCGAAGCGTTTAGGCATCATGCTCATTTGGAAGTAGGCCATCTGGGGTTGCAACCGTAGAAAAAATCTGCTATTTGAGCATGCGTGCTATTGGCTATTCGCTTTTTTATTCTCGTCGTGCATTAAACGGGCGTAGCGGTGTAAGTGCCAGAACACAAATTTGGCCCCACCCCCGTTCATTCCGCACGGTGTCTCACTCACAAACCAGCAATTATGAAGTCAATCTTTACAAGTATTATCCTTACGCTTTTTTCTCTGCCCCTGCTGATCGGGCAGAACGATGTCGTCTTCAGCGCCAACGACAACTGGGTCGGTTTTATGAATGTGTTCAATCTCGATGGCAGCTATAACTTCGGCTCCGGCTGGGGAGTGCCGGATTTGAAAACGGTTATTGACGAGGGGGCCAATACGATGACCCTGCAGCCCAACTTCAATACCTATGCGGACAACCCTATGGATCCGTTCTGGGTGGATCAGACGACCGGCGAGGGCGCTAAGACTATGGAGGCTTCTACTTTCGTGGAGCCCGGTGAAACCTTCAACGGCAATGACCTCACTTTCTCCGGTGTAGTACAGGAGAACACCCTGGACGGGGACTATACCGCGCAGTACTTCATCAAAGCGCTGGATCCGGACAACGGCTTTGCAGACGCCCTGGAAGGAAGCAAGACGTTTGATTTGCCGGACAGTGGCGCATTCTCCGTAAGTGCAACCGGCGCTGAACTTGCTCCCGGTTTGGTTATTCAGTACGGTTTCGTGATTATGGGCAGAAATGCGAACCCGGACAACGAAGCGGCACTCGGCAGCGTGGTTATCGGTACGGCCGAATCAGGCAGCGATATGTGCACAGATGCTGTAGACATCAGCAACCAATTTGGCCAGGCTCTCGGCGTGATTCAGTCCTCTGGCCCTTACAACAATACGGAGGCCACCACCGATGCTTCCGACCCCGACTTCGGCTGGGAATGCTTTGGCGAGCCGGATGGAGCAGGAGGAGCTCCCTCATTAGAGCGGACGCTGTGGTACTCCTTCACCGGCGACGGCGAGAGCTACTTCATTGAAGCGCTGGCCTGCGGAGACGACCCCATTGATTTCAGCGACACGCAGTTTGCGATTTACACCGGCGACTGTGATAACCTGGAGGCAGTACTTTGCAACGAAGATGGGCCTAATGCAGATGAAGGGTATTTCCCCGCAGGTGATACGCTTCAGACCGAGGCCGGCGTCACGTACTATATGATGGTGGATGGCTTTGGCCCTGATTTTCCGACAGAGGGCGACTTTTGTATAGAGGTCACCAAGCTGACCGGGGAAGCAGAGACCGTAATGGTTACCTTTCAGGTGGATGCCACGCTGTTGGTAGATGAGGGGGAGCTGGCAGCAGACGGCATGTTCCTGGCGGGGTCCTTCAGCGACTTCAACAATATCGCTATGGAGGATATGGACAGCGATAATATCTGGACTGCGGAAGTGGAGATCGATGCCGGCACCAGTCAGGAATACAAGTTTAAGAACGGTGCTGATGGCTGGGAAAATATCGATACCAGCCTGGGAGATGATTGTACCACAGGCGATTTTGGCAACCGGGCTCTTGAAGTGGGAGATATGAGTATGACCCTGGACCCCGTGTGTTTTTCCTACTGCGTTTCCTGTATGATCGTCGATGTTGACGAGGCGGCATTAGAATCAGGCATCTCTGTTTTCCCGAACCCCGTGCAGGATGTCCTGAGCGTGCAGGTCGACCTGCACGCTCAGGACATCCTGCACGGG
>CAJXXJ010000391.1 GCA_913062745.1 uncultured Phaeodactylibacter sp. | reverse complement strand
CGGTGGTTATAGTGCCCATAAGGGCGGTTGGAGTTTCCATGTTATAGTCGGTCATCAGCAAAGATTTGCTGCCGACGAATGTAATGTTGCCGTCTTTAGCGGCGGTACCGTTGGCATTCAGCGTTACCGTACGGGTAGCACCGGCTATAGTGAGTTGCCCGCTGGCTTCCACCCGTACGGTATTGGTTCCGGTTGGAGTCACTTTTGCATCAGCCATTTTAAATGTGATGTTCGGATTGCGTTTGCTCTTCAGCGCATCGTAGGTCTTGTTGTCCATGATACGCCCTTTGGTACTTTTGATAGACTCTGCCGGTACAGTAACTACCAGCTTATCTATGCCCTGCAGCCGCTGTTCGGCTATCCTGAGCTTCGCCTCTGCTTTTACCTCGGTAACTTCTGAAGTCCAGTCGTGCAAAGTAGAAGTGCCTTCTACGGTCATTTCAAAGTTGCTGACCGTGTAAGCTGTTTGTGCATTCAGGCTGAATATACTTACTGTCATTGCAGCTATCCCCAGAATTAATTGATATAACCTCATGGCGTTTTCTTGTTTTGTTGCCACAAACATATCCTATCCGGCAGGTGGGGATTAATGACAAAAGGCAGGGTGGATGGTGACTAAAGTCACACTATACGGCCCTGTAGTATTTCTTCGCCAGCGAAATAATTCAAAGCGTACCATTAGTTTAGCCATACCTTGTAGGGCGGCAATCCAGTGTGCATAGGGGTTGCAGGATATTATAGGGGGCGCTTCCTTTTAGCGAAAGCGATTGGCGGGGGGTATTTTGAACCACGAGCAGAGGTAAGGTAAGCTTAGAAATTTTTTTTAGAAAAATGTGCTTTTTTTGACTGGCTTTACGGATTGACCTGATTCTGCAGTTCGTACATTAGGTAGCCGCGCACGTTTTCCACGGTGATATTGAGCAGCCGCTGCCGGGAAGCTTTTGTAGCCCATGCCATATGCGGGCTTATCAAACAATTGGGTGCAGTAGTCAGGATGTTGCCCTGTTTTGGGGGCTCTGTACTCAAGACATCGAGCCCGGCACCGGCAAGATGGCCTTGCTGCAGGGCACGTTTGAGTGCAGCCTCATCGATGAGCCCGCCCCGGCCGGTATTGATGAGGTAAGCGGTAGGCTTCATGCGCTGCAGCAACTCTTCGTTTACAATTTCCCTGTTATCCGGGCTGAGCGGCGCATGCAAAGACACCACGTCGCTATTGCTAAACAACTCAGGCAGCTCCACGAACTGTACCCCCGGCCGGGCATCCCGCTTCGGATGTTTGTGCGTAGCAAGAATCTTCATGCCAAATGCCTGGGCAATTTCCGCTACGCGCTGGCCGATACGCCCAAATCCATAGATGCCCATCGTCAGGCCTGCCAGCTCAGGGATGCTGCTCAGTGTGTAGGAGAAGTCAGGGGAGCGCTGCCATTCTCCCGCCTGTACGCTGGTGTGATGGGCGTGTACCCGGTTGGTAAGCCCCAGCAGCAGAGCGAATACGTGCTGGGCAACCGAGTCGGTGCTGTAGCCCACCGCGTTGCAGACGGGGATGCCGCGCTCGCTGGCGGCCTGCAGGTCGATATTGTTATAGCCGGTAGCCGTTACGCAGATACACTGCAGTTGGGGAAGTTGCTGAAGGACTTGCGTAGAGAGTACCACCTTATTAACGAGCAGGATATCGGCATCTTTGGCGCGCTCAGCCACTTTGTCTGCCGGGCTGTACGGATAAACGGTGAGCGAGCCCAGTTTTTCGAGCGGTGCCCAGCTCAGGTCGCCGGGGTTCATAGTCTGTGCGTCAAGGGCAGTAATTTGCATAGCGGGAGTCTTTGTGTGGAAAAGCAAAAATAAGTACCTTGTTTAGAGTAACAACTTTTCGCCTATGCTGACGTCATTCTTTCTGTTCTTTTCTCTTATTCCCGTTGCTGCTGTTTTGTGTTTCACCTTGTATGTCAAGTGGCGCGCGTCGCCGGATGGCGATTGGCTGTATTGGATAGCTAACCTTGTTCTTTTCCTGCTCTGCCTGGAGTTTTTGGAATGGCTGAGTGGCTACCTGGAGCCGGGCTTTGGCTATTGGGAGGTACTGGCCGCTTTGGCTTTGCCTTACATCAGCCTGGCAGCCCTGTACCGTTGGCACAGCTGTTTTAAGGTATATGCGAATTGGCTTCTGACAGGGCATAGGCAGGCAGGACAGTAATAAATTCCGCTTAGTGTTTTAACTGTCCCGGATGAAAAGGCACCCTTCCCAGCTGATCATCTACGAGGCCCGCCCGCAAAAACTGAGAACCTGTAGCTTCAAACATCGTAATGCGGAGGCGGTGCCAGCCCCTTTCCAGGATCACCCTGCCTTCTTCCGGGTGAATCCCGTGCAGCCCGTCGTTATCCACCACCAAATGGCCGTCAATGTATAATGCAGAGCCATCATCGGAACGGGTGTAAAAGGTGTAGGTGCCGGTAGCAGGTACTTCGACATATCCTTCGATGACAAGAGCAAAGTTGTCCGCCCAGGGATTAGCAGCCGCCTCGTTTACTGTGGACATACTGCCGGATCGTAGTGGCTCAATGGTGGTAAAGTCTGGCAGCCGTTCCCAGCTGCCTTCGTAATACAGGTATTTCAATCCCGGCAAGGTGGGTGCCTGGTCAGTAGCTGGCAATGGTTCCATACGTTTTACCTGCTGCCTGCTGATCCGGCTGGCTTTGCCTTCCGGAGTATACGCCCGTGCCAAAATAGTGCAGCTCTGTTCCACCGTAAGGGGCCCTTTGTAGCGGGGTGATTGCAGACTGGGCGTACTTCCATCCAGAGTGTAGTGGATGCTGTGGCCCGGCTTTAGTGCCGACAGGCGGACGGAAGTAGAATCCTGAAATACCGGTTGATCAATTTTAAAGTGAGGCGCCGGTGGTTGCCGTAGCTGACTGCGGCCGTTTTCGTCCTCTTCTTTTGTCATTTGAAAAGTATCAAACAGCCTACCCTCATGGTCAATTGCTTTGAAGACGAGCGTACGGTCAAATACCGCAAAGGTGCAGTAATGGTGCCCTTCCTGTACTTCCTGTGTAAACCAGGCCCGGGTCGGGTCAAAGCTTTCCAACCCACCTCCGGCACCGCCGCTGTTGATATAGATCACCCCGTCTTTCAGGCTTACCCGGTTGTTGAATAAGGGCCAGCTGCGTTCGTAGAGGTGGGTGTGCCCGAAGAGGCAAAAATCCACGCCGTAGGCATCGTAGAGCGGTGTAAGGTCGCGGGCTTCCGTCTGGTATGTAGAGGCGCCGATGTAAGTATCCCCGTGGTCGTTCTCTTCGGAAGAGTAAGGGGGGTGGTGGTGGACGACAAACTTCCAGACTGCATTAGACTGCGCCAGCTCCCATTCCAGCCAATTGTACTGCTCCGAGCCTTCGCTGACGTCCCGGTTGGTATCGATCATGAAGAATTGCGCGTTACCGTAGTGGAAGGTATAGTAGTATTCGGGCGCCGGATTGACCATATAATCATAGTAAAGCTGTGCATCCTGTTCGTGGTTGCCCAATACCGTATACAAAGGATACCGGCTCATAGCAATGTGCCCGTTCGGGAAGAAGTGGCCGGTCCAGTCTGATTTTTTTGTCCCCTGGTCTACCAGGTCGCCTACATGAACGATGAAGTGCGGGCGGTCTTCCCACACTCTTTGGGCAATTTTCCCCCAAGCCCAGGGCGTCTCTCCGTTGTACTGCGAATCGCCCACCAGAGCAAAGAAAAAGGCTTCTTCATCTGGTACAGCGGTATTGAAGGTATAAACCGGGCTGACCAGCTTTTGACCAGATTCGGTCACGGACTGTACCTGATAGACGTACTTGACACCAGCCTGAAGGCTGTCCAGCTTCACTTCGTGCAGTAGCCTTTGGCCGGTCAGCCGAGTGGTATGCTCCAGATTTGGGGCAGTAGCATTGATGCGTGCCGGTCCGTAGTATACCGTTGTTGTAGCGGGAGCGGTTGTCTCCCAAAGTACATAAATGCTGTGTTGAGTAGCGAATTGCAAATAAGGATGGACCAAGAAGGAATCCTGTGCCGGCTGTGCGCTTACGGTGGCAACGGCCAGGAGGAACGCCAGAATAGGGAGTAGCTGGTTTTTCATTTGTTCTCGTTTGTCGGAAAGAACGAGAATTCCTGTTAACCCGGCGTGAAATAAAGGTTAAACTTCCCAGCTGCCCTCCCGGCTAAGGGCCATTTACATCCCTTCCAGCATCAGCATCGCCACCTCCGGCTCTGCCATCAGTTGCTGCAGCTGCGGGCTCCCGGCTTCCGCCAAATCCTGCGCCATCATCATGCGGATATCATTGGGCAGAAAATCCAGGAGCAGGAATGCCTTGGTGTTGGCCAGCGCACGCTCATCCAGCTTACTGCTGTGTTCCTGCAGGTACTGAACGAGGCGGGTAGCGATGGTCGTAATGATATCTACCCGCAGCGTCTCCTGTTCCACCATAGACCGCAGCCGTTCTTCCACGGCGGTAAATGAGGTGGCGGTGCAGATTTCTTCGGGTTGTATCAGCCGCTGCAGGTCCTGCTGCACAAAAGCGACGAAGGC
>CAJXXJ010000390.1 GCA_913062745.1 uncultured Phaeodactylibacter sp. | reverse complement strand
GTCCTGCCGGGCCCAGCTGTACACCAGCCCGGGGCCGGTGGAAGAGGCAGTAGCGTCAAGGGTGATGGCCGGAAAGCGGCAGTTGAGCACAGTATCCGGGCCGGGCAATACCGTGGGCAGGGTTTGGTCGAGGGCGATGGTTACGGAATCACTTGTGCTGCAGCGGTTGTCGATGTCCGTTGCGGTCAGGATGTAAGTCCCTGGCGCATCGACGTCAGCGGTAGGATTAAAGTTATCGCCGATGATATTGCCGGAAGCGGTGGCCCACTCGTAAGCGACTTCAGGAGACACGGTGGTGCCATTACCCCCGAGGGTGAGCAAGGTGTCTGTGCAGGTGATAGCCTGGGCGGGGCCGGCATCTGCATCGGGCGGGAGGGTGTCAATCATTACGGTAACGGTATCGAGCGAAAGGCAGCTCACGCCGTTTTCGGTACGGCTGACTTCCAGCACGTAGTCTCCCGGCAAGCCTATGGAAAGCGTAGGGGAGCTGCCGAGCGGCAGGCCGGAGAGTTCGCGCCATTCGTAGGCTATTGCTCCGGCCGGGCTTGATCCTGAACCGTCAAGCAGCACTGTCGGTGCCGCGCAGGTAATGTCTTCCGGCGGCGCAATCGCTGCAGCGATGTCGATGACGGTCAGGTCAGCGCGCACAATACTGTCACAGCCCCGGGCCGAAGAGAGTGGGATCTCGTAAAAACCAGTCTGGGTTAAAGCGCTGTCGCCTACCAAAAAAGCTTCCCCCTGGCATATAGTCAGGGTAGTATCAAAGAAGGCGGTGTCAAGCACAGTGAGCTGAAGGCTAACGATACTGTCGCAGAGGCTGGCCGAGCGCAGGGTATCCTGATAATTTCCCGTAAGGGTGTAGAGGCTGTCGCCAACAGCCAGGGCCTGCCCCGCGCAGATTGTGGTATCGAGAGTAGTGAAAACGGTAGGCAGGACCGTCAGTTCAGCCCTTACGATACTGTCGCATCCGCCAAAGCCGGTGAGGGTTACATCATACAAGCCGGTACTGACGAGGCTGCTGTCTCCAACGAAGAGCGTGTCGCCTTCGCATATGGTGGGTGCCAGGAAGGTGGTGTCCGGTGGTGCGACAATTTCGACCCAAATGCAGCTATCCGTGATTTCTCCGCAAAAGTCCGGTTCGAGGCTGTTCAGGTTGCGCCGCAGGCTATCGATGGTCAGAGTGTCATTGGGCAGCGGGAAGCTGTCGCGGTCTTCCCGCTGATAGCTGAATCCGCAAATTTGGTAGCGGCCGGGCTCAAAACCGGTCAGGTCAAGGGTGGAATCATAAGCCATAAGGATGCTGTCCTGCCCGATCACGTAGGTGTAGCCATAGTTGACGGTATCCGGCGGGGTCCCCTGATAAGTGGGCTGAGGCTGAAAGATCAGGCTGCTGTCTCCCTCACAGCTCAGGATGTCGTCCTGCAAGAGATTGCCGGAAGCGGCAAAGCAACAATCCAGGCCCCGCTCATCACAAAAGATGATGCGGAAGCCGACGATAGCGCCGGGATAGACCGAAGGGCTGTTTTCTACATTGATGAGCCAGGTGCCGTTGGCGGTGCCGGTATTAAAGTCTTCGAGGCAACCTATGAATGGGTAGTAGGAGCCGTTGTACTGCCCGCCGCTTACGAAGTCGCCCGGCTGCGTATTGTTCCATTGCTGCAGGAAGCCCGGGTCGGGCTGAGCGATCGCGGAGCAGGGCACGAAGGTGATATCCCAGTTGGCAAAGAAGGTAAAGGGGATGCTCTCGTCATTATTGGGGCCGATCAGTTGAACACTCTGCCCGGAGGGAGAAGTGAGGGAAAGCTCCAGGTTTTTGATGAATTGGTGGGCGAATTGAATTTCGACTCCGCATACACCCTGAGCGGGGTCGGACAGATCGTCGTTGAAGATATTAAAGACCTCAAAAGCAAAGTCGGGTTCGCTGTTCTGATTGATTATCAGAGTATCCTGCAGGCCGCAGGGCTGTGCGATGGCTGTACTCAGACAGCCACAAATGACAAGTATTGGGAACAGTACGCGCATCATACCTCATGAATGTTCTTGGGATAAAGCCTGGCCCGGGTTACGTAGCAAAATAGCCATAAACATGAGCTTCTCATCACGATAGACCCGTTTAGGCCCTAATCTGCTTGCTGTATTAGTAGAAAACCTTATTCAAAGGTAGTACAATTCGGCGGGAAGTCCTGAGCCCCGTTATGTTAAAGGTGACTGACGGTCAGGCCGGCGCTCCCTGCCGGATCCGTTCGAGTTCTTCACGCAGCCATTCATCAAGGCCATCGTACCAGTCGAGGTGGAGCGGGAAGGCGGTACAGCCTCCGGCGGAAGGGATGCAGGCGGTGCGTTCCCACTGTTTGCTGCAGGCCGGGCAGCGGCCAGCTGTTTGGAAGGTGTCCCAGATATACCCGCAGCTGCACTGCCAGTGGGGTTGGCCGTCTGGTTTCCAGCCGCATTCGGGGCATTTGATTTCTACAGATTTTGCCATGGTTGGGTTTTTAAGTTAGCGTTGTGGCTTTCGGGAGACTTGCTGCTGCGAACTCAATTTGGATGAGTTTCTTCTGTCAGCAGGGCGATTGTATCACCGACGCGGATCGCTCCGGCGGTAAGGATACGAGCGGTCAGCCCGCCGTGCCCGCGCATGGCGTTGTAGCCACCGGGGCCGAGGTTTTCCTCCATCCGGGAGCAGGGGTGGCAGAGCCCGGTGATTTCAATGACGGCTTCGCCTATTTTCACTTTTTGGTCGCGCAGGGCCAGTAGGTTGATACCGCTGACGACTACGTTGCGGCGTACTTCTTCGGCGGCAACGGGTTGATTGCGGTGGAGCATTTGGCCCACGGCCGAGAGGTGTTCGGCCTGAATGAGGGTGAGTTGGCGTTTGCCGGTCTCGCCGCTGTAGTGGTCGCCGTGCAGCCCGTCTGCCGGGGAGAGCCGGGCTTCATTGACAGATTGGAGGACCCCTCGTTTTTCGGGGCGCAGGCCAATCCATTCTATACGGCCGGTTTGGGGAAGCGTTTCTTTAAGCTTTGGCAGTGGTTTCGTCTCGGACATCGGTGTTTACATTTGAGGAATTAACCAGGGCCGCGTCCATAAAGTTTTTGAGCAGGTGCATTTCTTCCCGGCCGAGCCGCTCGCCGGCTTTTGCTGCCAGGAAAAGACCGAGGGCCAGCAGGGCAGCAACGGGCAGTGCCCAAAGGGCAGGGGCGGGTATGCCCAGGCTGAGCTGAGAAAAACCGGTGATGGCTACGAAGAGGCTGATGGCACCAATACTGGAATAGAGAAATACGAACATGAGCCATACGGAGGGCCGGGGGCCAAACAGCCCGCGCAGCAGGGTGCTGCCTTCTTCCTCTTCGAGGGTAAGGCTGAGCTGCGGGGACCAGTAATGCTGCTGGGCTACCGGTATGCGCAGTACGATATGGTGGTCGATGATGCTGCCTTCGATGTTTTCGGCTTCGGACAGAGCGAGGCGGAATTGCTCCGTCACTACATCGGCGGGTCGGGGGAGGCTTTGCCGGAACCGGGGCCTGATTTCGATTGCTGACATAATGTTCTTTGTTTGCAAACGGCAAAATAACAAAATATCGGCAGAGTGGCCCGGTGCTAAATAAAAAACTCCCGGGCTCGCGTGGCAAGCCGGGAGGGCACAATCAAAAACAGCAGGATAGATTTTTAAGTAGGACTTTTTTTGGAAGTCGGAGGTTGGAGGTCGGAAGTCGGAAATTGCGGCCACAAGGGGCCACTCCCGCCGAAAGCTGAGAAGGCGGCTGCGAAACGGCAGCACTTCTGTATTTTCCGCTCATCAGTTTCGTGTGATTTCCGGGATGCCTGCTGTAGCTATTGCCGCGCTGTACCCGGGCGGCGAGCCATCAATGGCTATCGGTTTTCCGGAAGCATTTTTCCTTTATCCGAGAATGAAAAACCGCCCCACTTTCCGATCGCTATACAAGGGTTGGGCACCTCCTCACCCGCCGCCTGCCGCGGCCAAGAGCTTTTAGCGACGGAGACACGGGCGGGCTGGCTAAAGCAGAAGCCGCTTGTCGCTAGTCTATTTCAACACGATGTTTGCTTACTGCTCTTTGCTGAGAGCATAGCGTAAAGCGTGTAAAATGGCTGCTCCGCCAAAGGAATAATTAGGGAGCGGCCATTTTACGAGCTCCAAACATGCCGGTAACCGGGTCAGACATCGCTGATGCGGCGTACGACTTCGTACAAGCGGGTATATTCATTGACCTCCTCCACGAAGGGGTCGTGTTCGAGGTGGTTGGCAGAAATTAGCTTAAGGCGGGTTACCCGGCCGCGGGAGTCCGTGACTCGCTGCACGTACTTGACCCAAAGCTGGCCATTATTTTTAACGGCGTATATTTTGTTGTCGTTGATCTCGTGGATGCCACTGATTTCCCGGCAGATGACCATATCGCCATCTAGGATAACCGGCTCCATACTATTACCATTGATAGGAAAGGCAACGAGGCTGGTGCCGGACAGGCCAGGGATGTTGAAAAAAACATTTTCTTCTTTGGAGAAGCTGCCTGCGCCCACAGTTGAGCCGGCGAAAGCT
>CAJXXJ010000389.1 GCA_913062745.1 uncultured Phaeodactylibacter sp. | reverse complement strand
AGCGGGCCGCCCGGCTTTTTCCGCTTCTGGCCGGAAGGGGATTTCCACAGCATCGTGCACTACATCGCGGCCTGGATTACGATCGGGCTGGGCTCCATCCCGCAGCAGGACGTCTTTCAGCGGGTGATGGCTGCCAAATCAGCCAAAACTGCCGTGCGGGCGTCCTACCTGTCCGGCTTCATGTACCTGACAATCGGTTTCCTGCCGCTGTTTATCGGCCTTTGCGGCAAAATGCTGTACCCGGAGCTGCAGCAGGGCGATGCGCAGATGGTGCTGCCCTTTATGGTGCTGCAGCATAGCAGTATGGGCTTGCAGATTATGTTTTTCGGGGCGCTGCTATCCGCCATTCTGAGCACCACCTCCGGCGCAGTGCTGGCACCGGCTACTGTCATCGGCGAAAATTTGATCAAGCCGCGCTTCCCGGGCATGAGCGACAAGCAGCTGCTACGCGTCATGCGGCTGTCGGTGGTGGGCGTGGCGTTCTGCTCCGCCATCATGGCGGCAAGCAGCCAAAATATTTACGACCTGGTCGCGCAGTCGTCTGCTCTGAGCCTGGTGAGCCTCTTCGTGCCGCTCGTGGCCGGGCTGTACTGGAAGCGCGCCAATAACTTCGGTGCGCTAAGCGCAATCATTGCCGGCATGGCGGTATGGATAGCCTGTGAAGTGCTCGGCACCGACATCCCCAGCCTGATCTACGGCGGGCTGGCAAGCGCCCTGGCCATGGTAGCGGGGAGCTTGCTGAAAAAGGAAAAGCAAGACCACCCACTGCAAGGGTGAGTGGCTGCCAGAGCAATTGAAAAACTTATTTTTGCCCCACTACTTAGCGCACAAACCGCAGCTGCGGCCCGTCCACTTCCGGCTGATCCTCGATGATCAGCTCTTCGCCTTCAAAGTAGTAGTCAAAGCGGATGCTGTCGATGGCGGTTTCGCTTGTCGCAAAATCATAGATGGTAAGGGTGCCGGCGGCCATGTCACGGCTGAAAGCATAAGTGCCGGGCAGCGGGACGTACGCGGTATTGTCCGGCACCTCGCCGGTAACGGTAATTTCGTTTTCCTGCAGGTCAAAGTCCCAGGTCTGATCGCCCGGCTCAAGCGTGGCCGGCGGGCAGAAGCAGATAACACTGATGAGATCCCATTCGCCGGCCAGGCCTTCCGGCAGCGGCGCAGGCTCCTCCCTTTGGCAGGCAGACAGGGCGAGCAGGCTGATCAGGGCGATGAGGTAATTTTTCATAGCTTTATATTTTGCAGGTAAGACGAATGGTACGGGGAAGAGGTTGGGGGGACAGGTGGGAAATTTATATGAACCTTTGCACAGGAGTCAGGTTAGCCCACTGTACCAAAACGCACACGCATGACCATCCTGCAGCATTACCTGGAAGCCAACCGGCATGTCAACGAAGAACATCAGAGTCAGGAGCTCCGCATCGTGGAAGGAGCGGTTCCGGAAGCGCTGCACGGCACGCTGTTTCGCAACGGGCCGGGGCATTTGGAGCATCAGGGGGTCGGGTATCAGCACTTGTTTGACGGAGATGGCATGATCAGCGCTTTCGCATTTGAACAGGGGCGGGTACGCTACAGCAACCGTTTTGTCCGCACTAAAGAGTTTGTGGCGGAAGAGCAGGCCGGCCGTATGCTGTACCGCAGTTTTGGCACCAATCTGCCGGGCGGCTTCTGGCGCAATTTCATGAAAATGAATTTCAAAAACGCGGCCAACACCAATGTGCTTTACCACGGCGGCGAGCTGCTCGCGCTCTGGGAAGGCGGCTGGCCGCACCGCATCGACCCGGCCACGCTGGAGACGCTGGAGCGTTACGATTACGGGGGCGTGCTGCGCAACGACTTCTCCAAAATAGACGAGCTCATCATGCCGGAGCTGCCCTTTGCTGCCCACCCGCGCCTGCACCCGGATACCGGCGTGCTGCACAACTTCGGCACGGCTTCCGGCGCGCAGCAGCGGCTGTTGCTCTACGAGGTGGATGCACAGGGTACAGCCCGCATCACGCACCGGCAAAAGATGGAAGCGCTGTACTTTACGCACGACTACGTGCTGACCGCGCAGGGGCAGCATATCTTTTTCCTCATCCCCATTTCCTTCCAAATCTGGCAGGCTTTTCTGGGGCTGAAGCCACCGGTGGACTCCCTGCAGCGGCAGCCCGGGCAGGATATTAAGATACTGGTCATCGACGGGCAGGGCGTACAGGAGTACCACACGGACTACTGCTTCATCTTCCACTTTGCAAATGGGTATAAGCAGGAAGACGGAACGCTCGTGGTGGATGCCTTTACGATGCCTGATTTCCCCCTGTCGTTCAACCTGAAGCAAGGCTTTTCCGGTGAGGAAGTGGACGGTGCTGCCGGCAAGCTAACCCGCTATTATCTGGAGCCCGGGCAGCCGCGCGCCCGGCGGGAACAGCTCAGCCCTTACCCTTCGGAGTTTCCGGCTTACCACCCGGCGCTGACCGGAAAGCCCTACCGCTACGTTTGGGGTATTGGTGACGACCCGGCCAACGGGCGGGAGCTGGTGCACGGTATCGTCAAGTTTGATTTGGAGCAGGGCAAGACGGAGTGGCGCGACTACTACCCGGCGCTGACCGGTGAGCCGGTGTTTGTGCCGCGGCCCGGCGCTACGCAGGAGGATGATGGCTGGCTGCTGCTGCTTACTTTCCACCCGGAAGCAGACCAAACCTCCCTGCATGTGCTGGATGCACGGGACCTGAGCACGGTAGCGATAGCGGCTATGCCCCACCACATCCCGCTGGTTTTTCACGGCACTTGGGTGCCGGAGGTGTTCTCTGCCCCGGAATAAGGCGGCAATTTGCTACTTTTGTAAAAAAAAGATGAGCCACTTCCGCCAATTCTCCCTTTTCGCCGGGATCGCCTTGCTGGCCTACCTCGGTGCCTGCACCTCCGAGCCCGAGAGCGAAGGCCGTATTAAGCCTGACCTGAGCAAGGTAAAAATCGTCAAAGCGCCTATCAACCCGAATGGCGATAGCGAGCTGGCCCTACTGATGAGGGCGATGTACGAGGAAGCGGAGCGTATGAAGGCAGCGATCGAGCGCGGAGAGCAGCCGGAGATAACGTTGGACTACGAAGCTATCCTGACGGCAGAGGCTACAGAACCGGAGAAGGCGGCTTCCGCTACTTATAAGGTACATGCACAGTCTTACCTGCAAACACTGAAGGCGCTGAAAAATGCAGATGTCGCGCAGGCACAGCAGCTATTCGGTGATATGGTGGATAGCTGCATGGGCTGCCACAGTGCGCTTTGTCCGGGGCCGAAAGCGCGGATCAAAAAGCTGTATTAAGGGGCACTGCCCGGGCCATTAATTGCCAGCGACAGCATGAATTGGGGATACCCAAAAGAAGAAATTTCAGGCAGGAAGCATAGCTGCTCCGAAAATTGCTCAAGCGCCTGATACAGGTGAGCCCGCTGTTGCCCGGTAGCGGAAAATGCCTCAAAGCAAAAAGTGTGGTATTCCCGGCCCTGCGAGGGCAGGTAAATCCTGCTGTATTCTGCATCGCAGCCTTCCTGTGTTTCCTCTCCTTCTTGCAGCTGCAGCTCCCCGGAGGGCAGTCGGGTGAAGGTTTTAATACGGCGCTCTTTCTCAATGGCCAGCCACTCGTTCCCGTCTTTACCAGGTAGCAACTGCTCCAGGCCGGGGCTTGCTTCATGGCTCCATTTGGCCCAGTGCTCTATCCTTCCCTTAGGGTGTTGCTCCGATGGGGCTGTCATGATTTTGATCTCGTGCCGGCCTTCGCGTACCTTTACGTTGGTCTGTAAGGTTTTTCCGTTCAGGTACCAATCGGTACGGGCGGGTTCGCGCCTGCCTGCTCCGGGCAGTTTCTCAAAGGTGGTGCTCAGCGGGCCAGGTTCCGCAGTAAACCAGCGTATTTCGCAGCTGTGGTAGGGCATGTGCAGTGTTTTTTTAGCATAACGGCGGGGCTTTGGGCGGTTGTTCGATGGTTTATACCTGACAAGGCATTGGGGTGGCCCGGGGAAACCTGTCAGGGCTTTTGCCTTTTGCCATCAGCCGAAAAAACCGTACTTTCCCAACCGAAAAACCAACGCCAACCAGCCATGGCCAATAATACCAAGTACATTAAAAATTATATCGGTGGTGCGCTGCAGCCCGCACAGTCCGGCAATTATCTGGACAACATCAGCCCCGCCACCGGCCGGGTGTATTCCCAGCTGCCGGATTCTGATGAAAAGGACGTAGCTGCTGCAGTGGAAGCCGCCGAAAAAGCCGCGGAAGGCTGGGCCAAAGCCGAACCCCGTACCCGCTTCCGGCTTTTGATGCGCATCGCGGACATCATCGAGCAAAACCTGGAGGAGTACGCCCGGGCAGAATCTGTCGATTCCGGCAAGCCACTCAGCATGGCCCGCACGGTAGACATCCCGCGTGCACAGTCCAATTTCCGCTTTTTTGCCACTTCTGTGTTGCAGTTCAGTTCAGAGGCCCACCCGATGCCCGGGCAGGCCATCAACTTTACGCTGCGGCAGCCGCTCGGCGTCGTTGGCTGCATCTCGCCCTGGCACCTGCCGCTCTACCTGCTGCGCTGGAAAATAGCCCCAGCCC
>CAJXXJ010000388.1 GCA_913062745.1 uncultured Phaeodactylibacter sp. | reverse complement strand
GTAATACTGAATGGGCACCCAGTCGAAAGCGCTGTGCTTGCCGTTGATTTTGCCGACCAGGTTGTCAATTTCCTGTTTGAGTGCCTTGTACTGCGGCACATTAGCCCGGGAGGGCACGACGATCATCACCAGGGTCACCTTGCCCCGGTAGTGCTCGTTTTTGTCCAGGAAATTGGCGAATGCCTTTAACCGCTGTGGGATGCCCTTGGAGTAGTCGAGCCGGTCAATAGAGATGATAATCTTTTGTTTAGTCGCCAGGTCCCGGATTGCGTCCGAGGCTTCCGTCTCCTCGCTGCCTTCCGGGTGGGCGTACTTGTCGTAATCGATACCCATGGGAAAGACATCCACATTCACCAGCCTGTTGCCTACGGTGAGCATGCCGAAGTGGTGCTCAAAGCCGCAAATGCGGTATACCGCACTCAGGAAATGCCGCATGTAGCCAAAGGTGTGGAAGCCAATCTGATCAGCGCCCAGCATCCCGGTAAGCAGTTGTTGCCGCCAGGGCAGGATACGGAATACCTCGTAGGATGGGAAGGGGATGTGCAGGAAGAAGCCGATGGAAACCGATGGGTACGCTTCACGGATGAGCGCCGGCAACAGCATGAGCTGATAGTCGTGCACCCACACCATGTCATCTTCCCGGATGAGCGGGATAACTTCCTCGGCAAACTGCTGATTGACCGTTTTGTAAGCTTCCCAGTACTCATCCCGGTAGTCGGTATACTGTGTAAAGTAGTGAAAATGCGGCCATACGGTTTTATTGCTATAGCCCTCGTAGTACATTTCAATCTGCCGCTGCGTCAAAAACACCGGGTACAGCCCGTCCTTCTCCAGGTCGCGCCGCACACTTTCCTGCTCCCATTCATCAGTAATTTCCTGGCCGGGCCAGCCAATCCATATTTTGTCAAAGCTGTCATCCAGTGAGTTGAGGCCGGTAGCAAGGCCGCCGGCGCTGGGGTGGTAAATCAAGTCCCCTTTTTCTTTCTTAATCGTTACGGGCAGGCGGTTGGAAATGATGACTAGTCTTGACATGTGTTTTTCAGTAATGTTTTTCAAAATTTAAGAAAAAAGCGCGAGCCTTCCAATAGTAATTGTAAAAAATACACTAAGCGCGGAAGCGGCTGCGTGCAGGGCTCAGTTATAAAATCTATGACTGGCGGGCTTTGTTCGCCACAGAGTGGGTTTGCGGCTTTGTTGGCTGAAGTCTAAAAGCCCGGCATATAAATTGGGTATTTGGTTGTAATTTAAAATTTATGTAATTTACATACTGTAATTGCCAATCAAACAAAAAACAGTAGTATGAAAAAGCCCATTAATCCACAGCAAATTTTGCAGTGGCAAACCGCTGTAATTACTGCCCTGCTCGTCGTTATTTTTATTATTTCCCTTTACCAGTTACCCGCTATTGCTGAATTCTTCCAAACCTATGGCTCTGAAATGAAGGCGGCATTTCCGCAGCCGAGATAAAACCCTGATTATTTGGTAACGTATTCCGGAAACGGTACAAATGGAAGCGCAAAGCTGCAGTCACCGCCGATAACAGCCGGACGTCTATCGAAAAACCTTGTCTGTTTGCCGGATTTTCCAGACTTTAAGGCATGAACTAACCGGCTTGACTATGTTTTTAGCTTTCTCCTACGCTATGGGTGCGGCTATTGTCTGCGCCATCGTTTTCGTTGGTGCTCACAACCGCCTGATCCGTTTGCAGCTTCAGGCTGAGCAGGCACTTAGTACGGTAGAGGTGGTATTGGCTGAACGCCACCACGTAATCCGGCAGCTATGGCAGGCACTGGATATGCAGAATCAGCAGGCGGTTCAGTTGCTGGAAACTGCCGAGCGGGCTAAATCACTTCCCGTGCGAAGTGCCGAAAAGCAGGTGCTGGAGCGTCAGCTGACCGAATACACGCGGGGGCTGCTGCAGCATCCGGAACAGCTGCCGGGCGCTGCCAACCACCTGCATTTTCAGCGCAGCATCCGCGAGGTGGAGGCGCAGCTTTCTGCTGCCTGGCGGGCCTACAACGCAGCAGCAGTAGCATACAACCGTGCTCTGAACGCTTTTCCTTCCAATCTGGCTGGGCAGCTGCGCAAGCTGGAGCCAATTCCATTGTACCAAAATCAGTAAAGGATGGCAGGCCACACGCAGATCATATCAGCCGGAGCGGAGACAGTAGCTGTCGCAGAAAAGGTACGGCGCAGGCAGGTGCGCAAATTGCTTCGGCTGCAGTACGTTTTGATAGGCAGCTTCAGTGTATTTTTTGGCACCATCATCGCTGCTGCCAATGTTTTACTGCCGATGTATTTGTCGATACTGCTGGTCATTGGTGCTCTGACCACTGCATTTGCTGCGGGCGCCATTTATTATTACGACCGCAGGGATTTGCAGATTGCCCTCAAACAACATTTGTTGGCGCCTCTGGCGCAGCAGCTCGACGGCAGCCTGCAGTTTTTGCCCAAACAAGGTTTTTCTTCGTCTGATTTGCTGCGTTCCTCGCTTTTTCCGGATAACGGACAGCTGCAGAGCAGCGACCTGCTGCGCGGGCGGTACGGGCAAACGGATTTCGTTTCTGCTTTTGTAGAAGTGCATCAGGCGCAGCGCCGGGGCCGCAAACAAAGCCTGGCTAAATTCGACCAGAACCGGGTGGCCTTCTCCGGACTGATGATCATTGCTGACAGCAACAAGCATATCAAAGGGCGTACATTGGTCTTGCCGGATTACCTCGAGGCCTACCTGGGCCGCTGGCTAAGTAAGCAGCTTTCCCGCCTGAGGCATACCCGCCTGGAAAATGCAGAGCTGGAAGATCCGGACTTCGAGCGCGCTTTTGAGGTGTATACCACTGATCAGGTAGAGGCGCGCTACCTGCTGACGCCGGACATGATGAAACGGATTTTAACGCTGCAGGCGGAGCTGAAGCGGGAGTTGCGGATTGCTTACTTCCGCGACCGCGTCTATATCGCTATTGATAGGGTAGACCCAATAGAGCTCGATGTATTCCGGCCAGTGGCCGGGCACAAGCTTGAAGAGCCCATCCGTGAGCAGTGGGCATTGATTCGCAAGGTGATTGACGGGCTGCAGCTGAACGAGCGCATTTGGGCTAAGGAATAAGCCAGGCTGTTTGTGCTAATCTTTGGTCAGTTCCTGCAGCAGCTTCCAGTTGGCCGACAGCAGCTGTTCCATGATGCCCAGGGCATTGTGGATATCCTCGCGCTGTTGTACCGGAGATTGCTGCTGTTCTTTTAGGCGGTAAAATTCCTGAAAGCCTTCCACCACTTTTTGCAGGTCTTCCGTGCCGTGGGCAAATTTAGCCAGCGCTTCGCTCAGCCGCTCGTGCCGCATTGTAGCCTCGCCTTCGTCCTGCTCCGGCATGAGCTGATCCGCTAAATCTTCGGACAACAGGCTGTGGGGCGCCACGTCGAAGAAGATCGCCAGTTTCAGGAAATTAACAGAACGGGGTTCGACTACGCCGGCTTCGTAGGAAGCGATATTGTTGCGTTTCAAACCAATCTGATCCGCCAGCTTCTGTTGGCTGAGCCCGCGCATTTTACGCAGCAGCTTTAGATTGTTAGCAAATAAACTGTTCGGCAAAGTATAATCGGTGAATAGGTGAAAAAAAAATACTTGCTCCGAGCCTCAAAAATAAGCAATTATTATGAATAGGAGCGGCAAATAAAAAACCGGACCGCCTGAGGCGAATCCGGTTTGGTCGGATGATTTTATCCTGTATATCGTAGCGAACCGCTCTTACTTCGTGCGCATGTTTGCAAACTCAGGGTGGCGGTTCATGAAACCTGACATGAAGGAGCAGGTGGTCTTAATTTTGTATCCCATTTTCTCCGCAAAGCGTACCGCGTCCATCGCCATCGCTTCTTCGATGCCAATGTTTTCCAGCACTTCAGGGATGTGGGTTTTCTTAATATCCAGCACATTCGGGTTTGGGTCTGTGAGAATATCGTACTTCATGTACGCGCCCTGATAGTCCTTGCCTTTCAGGTCGAACCTAAACATACCACGTGCGGTGTCTTGCTTGATGTCTAATGCGTCAGTCGTAATTTCCATAATTTGCGTAAACGTTTTGATCTAGTAGTACCAGACAGCAATATTGCCGTTACTTGATGTATACGGTCTTTTGGTTGGTAAACTCGCGAAGACCGTAGTGTGCGAGCTCTCTTCCGAAGCCGCTATCCTTTATTCCACCAAAGGGGAGGCGCGGGTCGGATTTAACCATTTCGTTTACAAAACAGGCGCCGGCCTGCAGATGTTCACGCGCCAGCCGCTCTCCCCGGTCCAGGTCTTGGGTAAATACAGCTGCCCCGAGCCCGTAGTTGGTGTCATTAGCCAGGCGCACGGCTTCTTCCTCATTTTTGACTTTAAACACGGAAGCTACCGGCCCGAACAATTCTTCGTGGTAAGCGGGGCAGGACTTATTGACATCAGTAAGAATAGTAGCCGGGTAGAAAAAGCCCTTTCCTTTGGGTATTTTGCCGCCCATCACCCGCTTAGCGCCCTTTTTCAGGCTGCGCTTGACCTGCTGATGCAACTGATCGCGCAGGTCGGCCCGGGCAATTGGCCCCAGGCGGGTATCTTCGTCTATGGGGTCGCCCATGTTC
>CAJXXJ010000387.1 GCA_913062745.1 uncultured Phaeodactylibacter sp. | reverse complement strand
GCGGCCGGCCGCTATACGCCCATGGCACCGATTTTGGGCAACCGCAGGCAGACCTCAACCCAGTGCAAAAAGGGCTCATCAGTGCCGAAGGGGACATCAAGTCTGGAGGTTGGGAAGCCAAAAAGATTTGGCAGCGCATGTCCGCTGAAGCGGTCGACCTAATGCAGGGGGAGTTCCTAATCGAGAACCGCCATTTCCGTACTAACCTAAATGCCTTCGACTGGACCTGGGAGGTGACGGAGAATGGTACCGTCATACAGGAGGGCGAGCTGGAAGCACCGGATGTTGAAGCTGGAGAAAGTGGCGCGCTCATTGTCCCCTATGATACGGCTCGATGGGAATCAGGTGCGCACTATTTCCTGAAAATATCCATGCGGCTGAAGGAAGCGCAGCCCTGGGCGCCGGAGGGGTACGAAATGGCCTGGGAACAGTTTCGTTTGCCCGCTGCCGCTCCTGCCATTCCTGTAGAAACAGAAGGTGAACCCCTGCAACTTACCGAAAGCGAAGATGAAATCCGATTGCAAAACAGCCGCGTCGCCGTAGCCTTTGACACCCGCAGCGGGCAGCTCAAAAGCTATAAATACCAGGGAGAGGCATACCTTGCTGCCCCTGCCCGCTTAAACTTCTGGCGGCCGCCAACGGATAATGATCTTGCTTCGGGCATGCCGGAGCGCCAGGCTGTTTGGCGGATAGGAGAGGAGGACGTCCGCCTGGAAAAGCTGGAAGTCTACCGAAGTGGGTCAAGCATACAGCTGCTTGCGGTACACGAACTGAAGCCAAACGGCAGCCGGGTAGAGTTGCGTTACGAATTGTACCCTTCCGGGGAATTGAGTGTCGACTACGCCCTGTTCCCGGCTCCCGCGCTGCCCAATACCCCCCGGGTAGGCCTGCAACTAGAGGTGCCCGCAGAGCTTGATCAGATGGAGTGGTTTGGTCGCGGGCCACACGAAAGCTATGCCGATAAGAAGTTGGGGGCGGCCTACGGCCGTTATCAGCAGTCTGTGAAAGAAGATTATGTATATTATGTGCGGCCGCAGGAAAGTAGCAACAAAAGCGAGGTGTTTACCCTTAGCCTGAGCGACGGGGAACAGCGTCAGCTTCGGGTACAGGCAGTTGGTGCACCACTTAGCGTGAGTGCCTGGCCTTACACCCAGGAAAATATTACAGCAGCCAACCGTATAGAAGAGCTAGAAACAGGTCAAACCATCACCCTGAATATTGATTATGCTCAGATGGGCGTTGGCGGCGATAATACCTGGAGTTTGGATGCCCGGCCGCACGAGCCCTTCCGGCTGCCGGCACAGTCGTATCGGTACCGTTTTATCATTTCAGGAGAATAAGGAATTATGAACAAACGACTTTGGATCATTACCGTACTCTGTTTGAGCATAAGGATATCCGGCAACGGGCAGCTGCTGCTGAAGGAAGATTTTGCCTATCCGGGAGCAAGTGTGATAGGGCAGGGTGTAGCGGGTGAGGGTTGGGCGGGCCCCTGGACGCTAAGGACGGGCGCTGCTCCCGGCCAGCTCAGCGCGGATAGCCTGATTAATCCGGAGCTGCAGATTCGTTCGACCTTGCCCTATGCCAGTTTATCCAGCGGTCAGCAACATGAATTAGAGCGCCCGCTAGAAAACAGCATTATGTACGGGGACGGTCCGCTTTGGCTATCTTTTCTGTCAGACCCCCGGGCGCTGAATACGTATACCCAAGGCAGCCTGTCATTAGTAGATTATGCGTACGGCGAGCTATTCAGTGAGCGGGTAGCATTCGGAAAAGCCATTGGTGCACTGGAAGTTGTAGCCGATGGGGTAAACGAATACCCCAGAAGTACGGGGCATTTTTATGACCGGGCAGTTTGGATCGTAGCCCGCATGACGCCCGTGAATGAGGACAGCGTTCGCCTGTATCTCTGGGTAGACCCTGAGCCAATCACAGCCCCGGATACCGCCGCTGCCGATATTAAAAACCATATTTACCAGGCGCAAAAAATTGATGCGATCCGGCTTACCGCCAGCGGCATGTCGGGACTGGACTGGCAGCTAGACGATATCTACCTGGGCCGCAGCTTTTCGGCGGTAGTGCCGGATGACTGGGCTTCGGTGGAGGTAGACAGTCTGGCGCGCACTGCCCGGGAACCTTTCGACTATGAGCCGGGAACTCCTCTGGGCGGTAAAAACGGAGGGAGTGGGTTTGCTCTGCCTTGGGAAAAGGTAACCGGTTTTGATCACACGATAGAGGAGCAGGAAATCAGCTGGGGAGAAGTGGAGCATCGTTCTCAGCCGCCTTTACTGTCCTTGCAGCACGATAATGCCACTACCAACTGCCGCTTGGTCCGCCGCTTGGATCATCCATATTTGGACAACGGTGCGGCTTACTGGCTGGGCGCCCTGATAGAAGTGGATTATTCCACTAACGACAATGTGGCGCAGCTCTTTTTGGCAGATGCCAGTGCAATTGGGCCCGTTGGGCCAGCCGGACAGCTTTTGTTGATCGGGAAATCCTTTCAGCAAACCCTATTCACCCTGGGGAGGGGAGGGGAGTACCAGGTGGCCACAGGAAAGCCAGCCGCTGGCAGCTATTTTGCCGTGGTGCGTATACAGACCAGCGGTGATGCCGGACCCGAGCAGATTGACCTTTGGCTTGATCCGCCCCTGGGCACGCAGCCTCCCTCAGCAAGCGAAGCAGACATCACCGCCTCCTATACCCTCAACCAGGGGTGGAACGCTATTGGGGTAAAGGCAGAGGGCTCAGCGGGCATACAAATGCAGCTGGATGATGTTGCTATAGGCACGTCTTACCAGTCGGTTCTTCCCGCTTTGCTTACCTACACCAAAGAGGCTGCGAAACGTTCTACCCTTCAACTCTTTCCTAACCCTGGAGATGGTAAAGCCATGATAAAGATGCCGGGAAACGGTCCAATTGACAGCATACAAATTTTCGATATACAGGGGCGGCTGCTGCGTCAGTTGCGTGGTCCTTTTGCTGCTGCACAAGAGCTGGAGCTTCTGCCCGCAAGCACACCCGCCGGGCAATACCTTGTGCAGTGTTTTTCTGCATCCAAACGATACACAGCCATTTATCTAAAAAGTAATTAATGATCATGTCGAAAGCTACCCGATTTCGTTTTGCCGGAGGCCTGCTCGCACTGGCTGCGGCAGCTGTTTTGTATAGTGCCACATCCGCCTGCGAAAAGGAAACCAAGAACAGCGAACCCTTGAATATCATTTTCCTGTTTGCCGACGATATGCGATGGGACGCGCTGGGGTATACCGGCAACCGTATCTCCCAAACGCCTGCGATTGATTCTTTGGCCGCAAAAGGATCTGTTTTCCGTAACGCCTACGTCACGACCTCCATATGTGCGGTTAGCCGGGCCAGCGTCCTTTCCGGGCAGTACGCCCGCCGGCACGGTAAGTGGGGTTTTGGGCCCGGCTTCGGGGCGGACGAATGGCACCTTACCTATCCGAAACACCTCAGCGATGCCGGGTACCGTACTGGGTTCATCGGGAAATACGGCGTTGGGGAGTACAATTACGCCAGCCAGCAGTTTGATTACTGGCGGGGGTTCCCGGGGCAGGGGTCTTTCAATGCTACGGACGAAAATGGTGACCCCACCCATCTCACCCGCTTAATGGGCGATCAGGCGCTGGAATTCATAGAGACGACGGAGGCTGAAACACCGTTCGCCCTTTCCATCAGCTTCAAATCGCCCCACGCGGAAAACGAGGCGATACACTGGGATTTATTCGACCCGGCTTTTGCTGACCGTTACGAAGGGGCACAATTTGAGCAGCCCTTGGCCGCAGAAGCCCAGTATTTCCAACATTTCCCCGAGGACTTCACCACAGGGAACGAAGCCCGGGAGCGGTATCAGGCACGCATGGGTACGCCTACCCTCGCTCAGGAAAGTCTGGAAGGCTACTACCGCTTGGTGTATGGCATTGATCGGGCGGTAAGCCGTATTGTTGCCAAACTGGAGGCTGCCGGCCTGGCAGACAATACGGTCATCATCCTAAGCAGCGATAATGGAATGTACCTGGGAGAGTACGGCTTTTCCGGCAAATGGTATGGCTCTGATCCGAGTATCAGGGTGCCAATGCTCATCTACGACCCCACACAGCCTGATGGGGGTAGCGAGCATGAGGAAATCGCCCTTAACATCGATATTGCACCGACCATACTGGATTACGCAGGTGCCGATATCCCCGGCAGTATGCAGGGGCGTAGCCTGCGGCCTTTGGTAACCGGCGATGGCTCTGATCCGTGGCGCACCGACTTCCTGTACGAGCACCTTTGGAACTCGGGTTCCGGCTACTACATCCCCAGTACGGAGGGTGTCGTGAACGATACCGCTAAGTACATGCGCTATTTCATGAACTTCGATGATTCTGACCTGGTGTTTGAGGAGCTTTACCGCCGCCCGGCTGACCCGCACGAAGTCAATAATCTAGTGGGGCAAAGTGGAGCCAGTGCGCTGGAAGCCAGCCTGAAAAACCGATTGGAAGCATTGATTGAGGAGAACGAATAAGTATGGGAAACAGATTATGCTATATCCTTTTGCTGTGTGTACTCTGGGGGAGCCAGCTGGGTGCACAATCGACTGTGCCACAGTGG
>CAJXXJ010000386.1 GCA_913062745.1 uncultured Phaeodactylibacter sp. | reverse complement strand
GCCTGTGAAAAATACAGCGGCCAAAGCAACGGTGGCTCCGCAAACACCACAACCGGCTGACCCGCAGGCTTCCACTGCATACGAGCCCGCCTCCGTATCTGACGATAGCTCCCCTCGTCTGCTTATCGTAGAGGACAACCGGGACGTGGTACAGTACCTCAGCAGCTGCCTGAATAAAGACTACCAACTACAAATGGCCTACGATGGGCAGGAAGGCATAGCAGCTGCCTTGCAGGAAGTGCCGGATATCATCATCAGCGATGTCATGATGCCAAAGGCAGACGGCTTCGAGCTTTGCCAAACGCTCAAGCAGGACCCGCGTACCGACCATATCCCTATCATCCTGCTGACCGCTAAAGCCGACCTGCCCTCTAAGTTATCGGGCCTGGAACTCGGTGCTGACGCCTACCTGACCAAACCCTTCCACGAGGAAGAGCTGCACATCCGCCTCCGGCAACTGCTGGCACTGCGGCAGCGGCTACGAAAGAAGTACCGGGAGCAGAACTTCGGGTTAGAGCCGCCGGGCAGCCCGCAGGACGCGTTTGTGGCAAAAGTCAAACAGTATATTCTCCACCACCTCGACGATGAAGAATTGGGCGTAAGCTCCCTCTCGGGGGCCGTGCACCTGGAACGCACGCAGGTGTACCGCAAACTCAAGGCACTGACGGGCATGTCGGCTACGCAGTACATCCGGCATATCCGGATTCAGGAAGGTGCCCGCCGGCTTCAGGCTACGGATGATACGGTTACTCAGGTGGCCATGAGCGTTGGGCTGAGCCTGCCCGATTTTTCCCGGGCGTTCTCCCGGGCCTACGGGCAGTCGCCCACCCAATTCCGGCAAAGGAAAAAGTAGTATTTTACAGGGATAAAACGCCAATTACCATGAGAACCTACCTTCAAATTTTCGGCAGGTATGCCCTGCTGGCAGCCTGCCTGCTGCCCGCTCTCAATGCGTCCGGGCAGCCGTACCAGATCGGAGAGCGTACGCTTATCTACCACGACAGCACGAGAAACCGCCCTGTCAAAGCTGAGATATGGTATCCTACCACAGAGCAGGACCCTCTGCAGGCGAGAAATACGGAGCTGCCCTTCGTGCTGCCCGCTACTATCCGGGATGCGTCATTTACCGGCAGGCCGCACCCGCTTGTGCTGCTGTCGCACGGCACCGGTAGCAACCGGTTTGGACTGGCCTGGCTGGCTACGGAGCTCGCGCGAAAGGGGTATATCGTAGCGGCGCCTGACCACTGGGGGAATACGTTTGACCATAAGGTTCCCGAATACTTTGTACGCTACTGGGAACGCCCTCTGGATATGCAATTCCTCCTCTCTGCCCTGCTGCAGGAGGATACGCTGGCCGCACAGATCGACGACACGCGCATTGCGGCTGCCGGCTTTTCGTACGGGGGCTACACAGCGCTCGCTCTGGGCGGCGTACAGCTGGACTGCGAAGAAATCAAGCGGCAGGCAAAGACCAAAGCGGGCCGGCAAGATTTCAAAATCCCGGAAATGGGCGATTTGCGGGGGCTCATAGCGCAGATCAGCTGCACGGAGGCCTCTGCAAACTTAACGGATGAGCGCATCAGAGCGGTGGTAGCTATCGCGCCGGCCCTGGGGCTGGGCCTGAACCGGCAGCAGCAGCCGGAAGCCCTGCCGGTGCTGATTGTCAGCGCTGAACGGGATCGTGTTACGCCACCGGAACGTAATGCACTACGGTACCACCGCCTTTTGCCAGCCTCTGTTTTGCTCTCCCTTGACGGGAAAACCGGGCATTACACTTTCCTGAACCAGGCTGATGCCGCACTGCAAAAAGAGGCCCGCCGGTATTACCGCGACCACAGGACAACAAACCGGGCAGCAGTGCACCGGAAAGTCGCTGCAGAGGTGTTAAAGTTTTTGGAGGAGCATTTGTGAAGCATTTCTGTTTATACCTGGCCGCCCGTCAATCTGCACAACAACCTCAAGCCTGTTGGGATTACAGAAGACGGTTTTCTTTTTTTGCTTTATTTTCCAGGGCTGAGCCCATGGCCATGCCTGCGGTAAGCCCGATTAGCATTCCAAAAATTATACTGCCAAACAAGAGCCCGAGTATAAATCCGACAGGCATTCCTAATGCTCCCTGATTGAGGTAAGTGCCCTTGCTGACCATATTATACTCCTTCTTAATTTCGTTTTTATAGCTGGACAGCGCTGAAGGATAGCTACCGTATTCTAATTTACCCCCGTCTTGCTTGATAGGTAAAGTATCAATCAGGTGTTCACTTTTTGCTTTGAACTCCTGCAAAGTAGTCTCGTCGGCAATTTTCTCAGGTACCAGGTATAGCGCGTTTTTTAGGTAGCTGTACCCTGCCTTCGATTTTTCTTTTTCTGTATACCCCTGCGTTTTGGAATTTAACTTCTGTACTTGTGTTTCAATCCAAGCTGGAATTTCCATGCCTCTGCTTATTTCTTTTGATGTAACCTAACCGCCGCTTTGGCAATGTACAGAACCCAACCCAATAAGCTCCCCGCTATGCTAAAAAAACAGCAGCTCCTCCTGATTTTTTTTACACCCGTTCACCACCGCCCCCTATTTCAAAAAACAGAATTTTAATTTTCCCGTTATAGCCCTAATGAAAAAGCTACACCCCTTTCTCCTGCAATTCCCCGAGTACTACCTGGCGCTGCTGTTCCTGCTGTCGGGCTACAGCCCGCCTTTCGATTTTCACCCCATAGGCATGGGTTTGTCCTGCCTCATGATGCTGCAGGCTTTGCGGGGCAGCCGGCTGTCCGGGCTGATGGTTGCTGCGCTGTTCCTGGGGGTCAATGTGCTCCTGCTGGCTCCGCTGATTGCGGAGGCTTCGGAATTATCGGCAACGGAAGGCGCTCTCTGGCAATTGCTCCTCGGCGGATTGCTATTGTGGAGCATCAACTTACTGGCCGGGGGCCTGATGCTTTATAAATACCTTCGGCCGGAAAACCGTGCTCATCACTCCACCGGAACGTAAATGCCCACTGCATTCCGGCCGAAATGCGTATATTGTTTTGCTAAATTACACCATCAACCGTATCGACATGGAAAAAGCAAAGCTCAAAGAATTGCAATGCATACCAGAAAAGAAACCGACCTACTCGGCGAAATCGAGCTTCCCGACCAGCTATACTATGGCATACACACGCAGCGAGCCATTGATAATTTCCAAATCTCCGGGCGGACAGTAGGGAGCTATCCCCTCTTTATTAAAGGACTAATGCTCACCAAAAAAGCCTGCGCCTGCGCCAACCAGGAAATCGGCACCATACCCGACGAAAAAGCGGACATGATCATCCGCGCCTGCGACGAGATACTGCAGGAGGAACAGCTGCAGCGGTACGCCGCCTACTTCCCCACTGATGTTTTTCAGGGCGGCGCCGGCACCTCAGTCAATATGAATGCCAACGAGGTAATCGCCAACGTAGCCCTTGAGATGAACGGCTACGCCAAGGGGCGCTACGATATACTGCACCCCAACGACCACGTCAATAAGTCGCAATCCACCAATGACGCCTACCCTACTGCCTTCCGGGTAGCGCTGTACTACTACCTAAACCAGCTACTGGAGCAAATCAACCTGCTGACCACCCGGCTGGACCGCAAATCAGCCGAATTCGGAGAGGTACTGAAAATGGGGCGCACCCAGTTACAGGATGCCGTGCCCATGTCGCTGGGAGACGAATTCGGTGCCTGGTCGGCCAACCTGAAGGAGGAAGTCAAAAACCTGAAGCGCAACCGCGACCTCATCCTGGAAGTCAATCTGGGCGCTACGGCTATTGGCACGGGTGTCAATGCGCCTCCGGGCTATTCCGAGCTGGCTATCGGCTACCTGCAGCAGTTTACCAAAGCCAGTTTCGTAAAAGCGGAGAATCTGATCGAAGCCACCTCCGACTGCGGGGCCTACGTTATGATTTCCGGCGCGGTTAAGCGGACTGCCGTCAAGCTGTCGAAAATTTGCAACGACCTGCGGCTGCTCTCCTCCGGGCCACGCTGCGGGCTGAACGAGATCAACCTGCCCAAACTGCAGGCGGGCTCCTCTATCATGCCCGCCAAGGTAAATCCGGTCATCCCGGAGGTGGTCAACCAGGTATGCTTCAAAATCATGGGCAATGATGTCACCATCTCCTTTGCTGCTGAGGCCGGGCAACTACAGCTCAACGTGATGGAGCCCGTTATTGCGCAGTCGTTGTTCGAGTCCATCGAGCTACTCTCTAATGCCTGTGCGACCCTGGCAGAGAAGTGCATCCGGGGCATCACGGCCAATCCGGAGCACACCCGCGAAATGGTCCTGAATTCAGTAGGCGTGATCACCTTCCTGAGCCCGTTCATCGGCCACCATATGGGGGACCTAATCGGGAAAGAGGCGATCGCCACCGGCAAGAGCGTCCGCGAGCTGGTGCTGGAGAAGGGGCTGCTTTCCGGGGAGGAACTGGATAAAATCCTTTCTGCCGACAACCTTATGAAGCCGAAGTATAGCGCGAAGTTGTATAAGTAGGAAGGTGTGGGGTAAGTCTATAAGTTTCAAGTCTCGAGGTTTCCGGTCGGATGCCCCGCGCTGATTCCCCCGGAGAGGGCCAGAGGCCCGCTCATGTTGGTAGCATAGCCC
>CAJXXJ010000385.1 GCA_913062745.1 uncultured Phaeodactylibacter sp. | reverse complement strand
CCCGCCCTTTGATGTTGGCAACCACTTCCGTGTGGATGGGGTGGGCGGCAAACAGCAGGCAGGTGCCGAGGGCCAGAAAGTAGGAGCGTGCCTGATTGCCGCGGGCCGGGAAGAGTTGCAGCAGCGTCAGGTACAGCAGTACCGTGGCAGCACCGTAAAACAAGGCATTCAGCAGGTGCCCGATAGAGGGGCTTTCGCCAAAAAGCTGCACTTCCAGCGCGAAAAGGATAAGCGAAAACGGGCGGTAGCGCCCACCGGCCACGAGCGCTGCTTTGCCTTCTTCCTTGAAGAACCCGAAGAAGGTGTCTTTGCTCAGAATACCCGGTATGCCGCTGATGCCCTCTTTGACAAACATATTGTCGTAGATGACAATGGCGTCATCCAGCGCATAGTCGTGGCCCAAAGTATTGGCGTACAGCAGAACGCTGAAAGCAAACAAGCCCCAAATGTGCCACTTGCGGTTGGTAAACCAATCGGGATAGCCCTTGAGCGTGCGTTTAGGGCTGGCTGCAGTCTGGCTTTTTTCCTTCCGTTTTCCCATGTCTGGCCGTGTGTATGGTTTGTTGACCCAGGCAAAATATAGATTTTTTTGAAGGCGGGGAATTATTAAAGAAAGGAAATAGCGATTAGGGCGTGAAGTTATACCACGAGCGGATGAGAAAAAAAGGAGCGGGCGTAAATGAACCCAGCTCATTGGTTCCGGCGTTTCTGGGTAAAAGATTCAACAATGACTATCGAAATAAAAGAGGATTTGGTGAAGAACCTCTCCGCTTTGGGCGGCTCTGAGTCAATAGAGCAACTTGTGGAGCAGGCTCTTGAGGAATTCATTCGCAGGCATCGGCGTCAGCGCATGTTAGCTTTGTACGGTAAAGTGAAATGGGAAGGAGATTTAGATTTGATGCGCGGAGCAGATCCAAAGACGGAAAATTAAGCAGGCTGTTATCTTTACAAAAAAAACGAACGACCACATGAAAGACATCCAGGCCCTCCTTCAACTGCTCGACCTCGAACCTATCGAAGAAAACATCTTCCGCGGGCAAAGCGCCAGCGTCGGCAGCCAGCGGGTATTCGGCGGTCAGGTGTTAGCCCAGGCCCTGCAGTCGGCTATGCGCACGGTGCCGGAAGGCCGCTTTGTGCACTCCCTGCACGCCTACTTCATCCTGCCGGGCGATGTGTCCCTGCCCATCATCTTTGAAGTCGACCGCATCCGGGACGGTGGCAGCTTTACCACCCGCCGTGTGAAGGCGATACAGAAGGGGCGCGCCATCTTCAACATGTCGGCCTCCTTCCAGAAGCAGCAGGACGGCTTCGACCATCAGCTCAGCATGCCCAACGTGCATCCCCCGGAAGGCCTGATGAGCTGGGACGACCTGGTGGAGAAAATGGGCGATCAGTTGCCGGAAGGCATCCGCCGCTTTTTGGAGATTTCTCACCCCATCGAGTTCCGACCGGTGGAGCGCGTACACCCGATGCTCAGCGGCAAGCAGCAGCCCATCCGCCACGTATGGATGAAGTCCAAAGGCGAGATGCCGGAGCAGGTGACGGCGCATCAGGCGGTACTGGCCTATGCTTCCGACTACAACCTGCTCACCACCGCCCTCTTGCCCCACGGCGATCAGGTAGCGAAGACCAAAATCCAGCTCGCCAGCCTCGACCACGCCATGTGGTTCCACCGCCCTTTCCGCGCCGATGAGTGGCTGCTCTACGCCATCGACAGCCCGAGCGGCTCGAATGCGCGGGGCTTTACGCGGGGGAGTATTTTCAATCAGGCGGGCCAGTTGGTGGCTTCGGTGGTGCAGGAGGGGTTGATTCGGCCGGTGGAGGGGTGATAGGAGGGATATCCAGAATCTAAATAAAGGCGGCTAATTCAGTAGCTGGTCCACCTCATTTTTTAAAACAGGCAAACTCTTGTGGATGATCGCCTACAATATCTGATCCGAGACATTATCGTAGCCATGGATAATTCTATTTCTGATATCTATTTCTGAATGTCAATTAACCAGCTCTGTACTTCCTCTTTCATATACCACAAGCTTTTGCTTATCGATCGATTCCTTAAACATCGGATTGGATATGGCTTGAGCCTCTAGCAAGTCGATTTCACGACCCAATATTTCTTCCAATTCAAACTTAAGCCCGTAATAATGATCGAGATAATCAATGGGATCAATCTTTTCGAATTCAACCAAGAGATCAATATCGCTACATTCGTTGAAGGCTTCTGTGAGTACAGACCCGAAAACGTACAGGGCTTTAACGCGCTGCTGATTACAGAGTATTTTTATTTCATCAATATGGTCCTTAATTATATTCATTACAGCAAGTTACAATATTTTGCATTCAATAGCTACTCCTGCAGGCTTATAATCTGACAAGCCAGAATTTATTAATCTCGACCTGCCAGACGATGGTTATTGCTTCTCCACTTCCCCCTACGCCATCGACAGCCCGAGCGGCTCGAATGCGCGCGGCTTTACGCGGGGGAGTATTTTCAATCAAGCGGGACAGTTGGTGGCTTCGGTGGTGCAGGAGGGGCTGATCCGGCCGTTGGAGGGGTGATTTTGTAGGTGGAAAAGTGTATATTGTTTTTTGAAACAGAACAACCAGATATGGCGGTCACACTAGTACAGCATTTACTTACAGTTGAGGATTATCATAAGATGGGAGAGGTAGGTATCCTGCCTGAAGGTAAGCGCGTGGAACTGATTGCTGGAAAGATTATTAATATGAGCCCGATAGGAAGCAGCCATGCCGCCTGTGTCGACAATATCCTGGCACTATTTAACCGTATCGCCCCGGAGGATAGGCTCATCCGGGGGCAGAACCCCATCATTTTGGACGATCACTCTGAGCCGGAACCTGACGTTGCGGTGCTGCGTTACCGGGCAGACCGTTACGCCTCCGGGCACCCAAAGGCGGAGGATGTGCTTTTTGTATTGGAGGTATCCGGCTCCTCTCTGGCTTACGACGAAGAAGTTAAGCTTCCTTTATACGCGGCAGCTGGTATTCCAGCCTACTGCATGGTAAACCTTAAGGATAACACCATCGCTTTGCATACGATCCCGGAAGGGGAACAATACAAGAAACGAGAACTATTTGCCGCTGAAGACCGCCTGCCGGTAGGGGCACTGCGTACGGAGGTGAAGGCAAGCGATATGCTGGTATGAAAGTTGGTTAAAGCGGGAATACCCAAAGCTCTGACTGACTCCGGTGTCAACACGCCAATCAGGAACGGTTGCGGGGGACTTTGGCAATGCCCGTTGTAAAAGATTGGAGAAGGGTGCAGAAGGAAGCTCTGCTGGAGCGGTATGGGGTAGATACTGTGGCTGCTCTACGCCATTGATAGCCCGAGCGGCTCGAATGCGCGCGGCTTCACCCGCGGCAGTATCTTCAATCAGGCGGGCCAACTAGTGGATTCGGTGGTGCAGGAGGGGCTGATCCGGCCGGTGGAGGGGTGATTTTGTGTATTAAAAGTTGTATATTGATTAGGTTTAAGACTCAAAACTGTTATGCTGCATGCTCATCGTAGAAGGCTATCAAATACATCTGCATAAAAATCCCGAAGAGTTTACCGATGACGAACTCTACGAGTTCTGTGTACTTAATAAGAACTTTCGCATTGAGCGGGATAAAGACCAAAATATCATTGTCATGGCTCCCGTAGGCGGCAATTCCGGCTTTTTTGAAAAAGACCTGATTTTTGAGGTTGAGCAGTGGGTAAGGTCCAACCAAAAGGGATACTCCTTTAGTTCCTCCACTGGTTTTTTACTGCCGAATGGCGCCATGCGCTCTCCGGATGCCTGCTGGGTTAGTGAAGAACGCTGGGCATCGCTCAGCCCGGAGCAAAAGCAAAAGTTCCCTCCCGTTGTCCCTGACTTTGTGGTGGAAATCCGCTCCGCATCGGATGAACTGCAAAGCCTGCAGGACAAAATGGAGGAGTGGATAGAAAATGGCGTACGCCTGGGCTGGCTGCTGGACATCAAAAACGAGAAAGCCTATATCTACCGGATTGGTGAAAGCGCGGAGGTGATAGAAGGGTTGATACAGAAGCTTACCGGGGAGGATGTAATGCCAGGCTTCGTGGTGGACCTTTCGGGCTTGCAGAAGCCGTAGGGTAGATAAACGGGGATTGCCTCTCAATAAATCAAGAAGCAAATTATTCATTTCGATAGCTATGTCAAACTGCGCTTATCAGTCAGTTCGGTGATGTTAGAAACAGCCAAAATGGAAAAGTAAAAAGGCTAAAACATAAGGTTTGCATCAATAGAATCTGAAGTTTCCGACTTTGAAAATGCCCTTCGACACTTTAGCGCTCAGGCAGTTGGTGTGTCTGCGATTGTAACCAGAAATACAAAGGACTATAAAAACGAGCTATTATACCGACGACGAAGTAGTTTGGGACCAAACATGACTTCGTGCCTGCCCGACATGCAAAGGCAGGCGGGTCGGCATACCTGTGCCGATTACTATCGGTATACCCGTGCGTCGGGTGGACGCCCAAACCTCTCCGTTCCGAGTATATCAGAAAAATCTGATCAATAGACAAGAACAACTTACTCCGGCTTTAAGAGCTGCCCCTCTTTAAGCAGTAATGGTTTAGCATCTACGTCTCGTAAG
>CAJXXJ010000384.1 GCA_913062745.1 uncultured Phaeodactylibacter sp. | reverse complement strand
GTCTGCAAAGCCGCAAAGGCATTCAGCCGGCCGTGCCCAAAGTAAATATCGAAGCCCGGAGCATCCTCATTGGAAGGGCCGACCTGATCATCCGCAGTTTGCCGCAGTATAGCCCGGATGTCTTCCGGCTGCAGGCTTGGGTCTTGCGCGAGCAGCAGGGAAGCAACGCCGGCTACCAGAGGTGTAGCCTGAGAAGTACCGCCCCAGTAGCCGTTGTAGTTGGTGTCAGAGTTGTACTGCAGCCCATACATGTAATTGCCGGGCGCCACTAAATCGATATGCCCACCAAAGTTGCTGCCGCTGGTATTGCTCCAAAAGAACGGCACCGCCCGGCTGTCATCCGGATTGGTAGCCCCCACGGCAATCGTATTGGCGAAAGCCGCCGGGTAATACGGGAGGCTGTTATTGGTATTCATCATGCAGGCTACTACGGTAGCGCCGTTGGCATGGGCGTAGTCAACGGCTTCCTTGAGCAGATTAGAGAATCCCGCACCACCAACCGACATATTGAGCACGCGCGCGCCGTGGTCCACGGCGTAGTAGATCGCATCGGCCCACCAGGTATAAAAGCCGGAGTCATTAGCGTCCAAGATTTTCAGGATCATAAGCTGGCAGTTCCAGTCCACACCGGCGTAGCCAATGCCGTTATTGCCGGTAGCCCCCAGTATACCGCCTACATTGGTGCCGTGCCCGTAGTCGTCCATCGGGCTGTTGTCATCGTAGGCAAAATCCCAGCCGAGCAGGTCATCGGTATAGCCATTGCCATCGTTGTCGGCATTATCGTTGGTTTCCCCCGGATTGAACCACCAGCGATCCTCTACTTCCGGATGGTTGAGCTTAAAGCCGGAATCCAGAATAGCGACAATCACCTCACTGCTGCCCTGCGTGATTTCCCAGGCTTCATCCATATCGATGTCTGCGTCCGCAACAGCCGTGCTTAGCGGGAAGCTGCCGTCGTTGATCAATGCATACTGCCGGTTGAAAAAAGCATCGTCCGGCAATAACCCTGCCGGGCCTGCCTGCCCGCCGCTGTGCCCGATGTAGTTGGGCTCGGCATACTCAAAATGGCCGGTTTTGGCGTAAGCCGCTACCAGCGCAGGAATGTCCGGCTGCCGGGAGAAACGCAACAGATAGCTGCGCCCCTCCCGGCGGTTGCCTACCGGCTTTACCGAACTTAACTGATGGGCTTTGCCCAATTCGTCCAGCTCCGGGATGCCCAGGCTCTGCCCGGAAACAGCAAATCCGGCCTCCTTCCGGAATTTAACAATGACTTCCTGCGGGTGGAAAGACTGAGCCGCAAGGCTGAAGGCGAAGCAAAGGGAAAAGGTAAAAATCAGGGTTTTCATAGGCTTTACTTTTATCCGGTAAATTGTTAAAAAATCAATATTCACGCCACCTTCACGGCTGGCCTTGACAATTATTTAACGCTTTTTGCAAATTCAATAAAAAAGCGCAGGGAATCCGGGTTGCGCATGCTATCCGGGTTGGCCGCTTTGTCTACCGGGTGCCCCAGCAGGATTTTCTTCACCGGCGCTTCCAGTTTTTTGCCGCTGATGGTGTAAGGGATATCCGCTACTTCGATGATATCATCCGGCACATGCCGCGGCGTGTAATCGCTGCGCAGGGTGCTGCGCAGCTCCTTTCTGATGTCTTCCGTCAGAGATTCGCCCTCGTTCATGAGTACGAACAGCGGCATATAGTGCCGGCCACCGCTCAGCTCCAGGTTGACGATCAGGCTATCCTTGATGCTGCTCACTTTATTGACGGCCCGGTAAATCTCTGCTGTGCCGATGCGGATGCCGTGCCGGTTGAGCGTTGCGTCGGAGCGCCCCAGTATGATCAGCGAGCCCCGGGGGGTGACCTTCACCCAGTCGCCGTGCCGCCAGATACCCGGAAACATTTCAAAATAGCTGGAGCGGTAGCGTTTTTTGCCCTCGTCATTCCAAAAGTAGATCGGCATGCTGGGCATCGGCTTCGTAATGGCCATTTCGCCCACCTCGTCCACCATCGGCTGCCCTTCATCGTTGAAGGCGTAGAGGGCGCAGCCCAGGGCACGGCACTGAATTTCGCCCAGGTAGACCGGCTCCAGCGGGCAGCCGCCTACGAAAGCGGTGCAGACGTCCGTGCCGCCGCTCATTGAGCACAGCCACAGGTCTTCTTTGATGTTTTGGTACACATAATCGAAGGCCTCCGGCGGCAAGGGCGCACCGGTAGAGCCAATGGACCGCAGATGCGACAGGTCAAAATCTTTGCCGGGCTGCAGATTGCGCTTCATGCAGGCTACGATGTACGGCGCGCTTGTGCCAAAATGGTGGATTTTAGCTTCTTCGGTGAATTTCCAAAGCACGTTCATGTCGGGTGCGCTCGGGCTGCCGTCAAACAGTACAGCGGTGCCGCCCACGAGCAGAGAGGCCTGCACAAAATTCCACATCATCCAGCCGGTGGTGGAATACCAGAAGAAGCGCTCGCCCGGGTGGACATCGTTGTGAAAAGCCATATACTTAAGGTGCTCCAGCAGTACGCCCCCTTGCGAGTGGGTGATGGCTTTGGGGATGCCCGTTGTGCCGGAGGAATACAGCACCCAAATGGGGTGGCTGAAGGGCACCGGTTCAAACTCCAGCCCCTGACGCTCTGCCTGCAGGGCTTCCGCCCAAAGTTTGCCCTTTGGGATGGCTCCCGCCGAAGCGGACTCGTCGAGGTAGGGCACAAACAGCACTTGCTGCAGCGTAGGCAATTGCTCCGTTAGCTCCCGCACCACCTCCTGTTTATCGTAGGGCTTGCCGTTGTACTGATACCCGTCCACTGCGATCAGCACTTTGGGCTCGATTTGCTGAAAGCGGTCTACCACGCTGCTTACGCCAAAGTCGGGTGAACAGCTCGACCAGATAGCGCCGATAGAGCAGGCTGCCAAAAAGCCAATTGTAGCCTCCGGGATATTGGGCAGGAAAGCCACTACCCGGTCGCCTTTCCCGACGCCCAACTGCTTGAGGTGGGCAGCCAGTGCAGCCGTCTTGGCCTCCAGCTCTGCCCAGCTGATTTCCTGCAATGGCTGTTGTTCCGACTGAAAAAGCAGGGCGGGGTGCTCCGGATTCGACTGCCGGAAGATGTGCTCAGCGTAGTTGAGCGTGCTGCCCTCAAACCATTGGGTATCCGGCATCGGCTCATCGGACATTACCTGACCGTAAGGGGAATGGGAGATGATATCGAAGTACTCCCACAGCGAGCCCCAGAAGGCGGCAGGCTGATCGACCGACCAGGCCCACAGGCTGGCGTAGGACTCAAGGGAAAGGCCCCGCTTTTCAGCCAGCCAGCCCATGTAGTGGCGCAGGCGCGATTGGTTTTTAAAGCTTTCAGAAGGTTGCCAAAGGGGAGTCGGCTGTTCGCTCATCTTGAAAATTGGTTTGGTTTGATTAGAGGAATGAGGGGAAAATAACTATTTTCCGCACAAGAAAAGCCATCAAATACATCTAAACAAATGAAAAAGATACTCGTAGCGAATCGTGGAGAAATTACCATGCGCATCATGCGCACGGCACACAAAATGGGCATCCGTACGGTAGCCGTATATTCAGAGGCGGACCGGCATGCGCCGCATGTGCGCTTTGCGGATGAAGCCGTGTGCATCGGCCCGGCCCCTTCCAGCCAGTCGTACCTGATGGGCGACAAAATCATTGAAGTGGCGAAGGAGCTAAACGTTGATGGTATTCACCCGGGCTACGGTTTTTTGAGCGAGAATGCCAAATTTGCGAAAGCCGTCACGGAAGCAGGCATTAAGTTTATCGGCCCCAGCCCGCACGCCATCGAGGTGATGGGCAGCAAACTGGCCGCGAAGGATGCCGTCAAGCAGTACGATATCCCGATGGTGCCGGGGCTCGACCACGCTATTACCGATATCGGTGAGGCCAAGCAGGTTGCGCAGGATATCGGCTTTCCGGTGCTCATCAAGGCTTCTGCCGGCGGCGGCGGGAAGGGGATGCGCATCGTGGAAAACCCGGACGAGTTTGAAGATCAGATGAAGCGGGCGATCTCGGAGGCCACCTCGGCCTTTGGTGATGGCTCTGTATTTGTGGAAAAATATGTGACCTCTCCGCGCCACATCGAGATACAGGTGCTGGCCGACGAGCACGGCAATTACCTGCACTTCTTTGAGCGCGAATGCAGCATTCAGCGCCGCCACCAGAAGGTGGTGGAGGAAGCGCCTTCGGCTATTCTGACGCCGGAGCTGCGCGAGCGCATGGGCCAGGATGCCGTCAACGTAGCCCGCGCCTGCGACTACACCGGGGCCGGCACCGTGGAATTCCTGATGGATGCCGACCACAACTATTATTTCCTGGAAATGAATACCCGCCTGCAGGTGGAACACCCGGTAACCGAGCTGATAACCGGAGTGGACCTGGTGGAACAGATGATTCTGATTGCCCGCGGCGAGGAGCTGCAAATCCGGCAGGAAGACCTGAAAATTACCGGGCATGCCGTTGAGCTGCGGGTATACGCGGAGGACCCGATGGATAACTTCCTGCCGAGCGTGGGCACGCTGACCCGCTACCGCCGGCCGGAGGGAGAGAACATCCGCCTTGACGATGGCTACGAGGAAGGCATGGACATCCCGATCTACTATGACCCGATGAT
>CAJXXJ010000383.1 GCA_913062745.1 uncultured Phaeodactylibacter sp. | reverse complement strand
CTGGCTTCCAGAAAAATAGTGCGCACCGTATTGGAGGCCAGCTGATCGCCGCAGGGGTCCGTCAGGTTGACCTGATAGGTGAAAGGGCCGCTGTTGGTATTCGCAGTGGAATCCTGGTAGCTGAGCTCATTATTAGAACCTGAGCCGGGGATATCCGTGGCGATTGCAGCAAGGTCGTTGCCCATACCCCGCCGAACCTCAACAGAGGCTACCGGCGCTTCGGTATTCCAGCGGAAGGTAAGGCCTATGCCATTTTCCGTAACGGTAGCATTGATTAGCTCCGAATCCACGATGGTGCCTACAATATCGGGCGTGACGCAAACGATATTAGACCGTGCTTCCTCCGCACCATCGGCCTGCAGGGCTACTACCCGGAAGCAATACTCCAGCCCGTTAATCAGGTTGTCGGTAAGCTCAAAAGACTCTTCCGTAGCGGGTGTCTCCGTCAGCGGCTGAAAGGGGCTGCCGTCCCGGGAAACCTCAATGCGATGCCCGCTGTAGATCCACCCTTCGTAGGCCAGCCAGTCCAGACGGATGCTGCGGTCGCAGGAGTCGGAGCTGACGGCCTCCAGAAACAAGGTCCGGTGAGGCTCGGATATAATGCTCTTGTTGCCACAAGCGTCTATCGCTTCGACAAAATAGCGCTCGGGAATGGAATCGGCCGAAGCGCCCATATCCAGGTACTCTGTCTGTCCCAGCACCGTGTCAATAGCTACGGTGCCTGTGCCCGGGATATTGCGGGAGATGATATACCCGATTACCTCCGGAGAAGCGCTGGGGGCCCAGTTCAGCCGCACATTACTGCCTTCCACCGAAGCCGACAGCAGCTCTACCTGCTCGGGGTTCAGGCTGTCCAGGGTGTCCGACTGCAGGACCGGCTCCCCGGGGCAGTCGAAATCGCTTTCCATATAATAGTACCACACTCCGGCCGGCGCATCTTCGTGAAAATAGACCGTCTGCGTCGGGTCCGTGATCTCCGCTAAAAGGGTGTAAGGGCCCGCTTCCTGCTGACTGGCATACACCAGGTAGGAAGTGAAGGGGCCACAATTGTTTTCGGGTACTTCCCACTGCAGGGAATCATTAGCCACGCACAGTAAGTCGGGGGGAATCACTTGTCCCTGAAGGGTGCCGGCTGCGGCTGCCCACAAGGCAAGAAGTAGTGCAAGGTTCTTCATCATTGAGATTTAAGTTGTTGCTCAAACTGCTTTTCCAGTTCTGTCATAGGATAACGCCGGTGCAGCGCATAATCCCAGCGCATTTGGTCACCAACGGATTTTTTATAATAAACCAGGCCAATGCCGCGGGCGTACACTTCCTGCCCGCCGTACCGCTGCTCGAATACGCCGTTCTGGTCGTATTCCAGCAATTCCTGTACGTCAAAAACAACAGCCTCGCGCTCTTCGCCCAGCACATTCACCATCGTATCTTTAAGGTAGCGCCGGTTCTTAATGAGGGTGATTACCGCCCCGCTGTCCTGCGGCGGCTCCCAGCGGATTTTATACAGAAAGACGCCCCCCGAGTCGCTCACCTCGAAGGGGAAAGCACTGCCCTGCAGCACTTCCACCGGGATGACCTCCTGCAGCCCGGCAGAGTCGCCCGGCTCGTACAGCTTCACGTCCTGTACCAGCATACCGTTGCTCACCAGTTCTTCGCGCACCAGCTGCATCGGCTCCAGCTCGTACTCGTAGTAGGTGCCCGTCATATAAATGCCATCTTCCTGCAAAAAGGAACGGTAGTACCAGTAGGCCGGCGTCAGCGAATCAATCTCTACAGAACGGTACTCATACACCAGCCCGTCCTCCAGCTCGCGCAGCGGAAAGTAAAAATCACGGATGTCCCGCTTGCCGTCGCCTTGACAAGATGTCAGGAAAAACAGCCCAAGGACAGCGGCTGTTGCCAAAATTTGAAACGGAGGGTTATCCATCAACTTCATGGGACTTTTTAGAGTTCAACACACTGGCCGAAAAAGCGTTGGCCGGCCAGTAGGAGCTGCTTGTCAGCCAATGCCGGGGATTTTATCCGGGCATGCCTGTAAAGCAAACGCCATTATCAACCTATAATTATTTCATTCTGTTTAATTTATGCCCGCCAAAATGGCACGGCCGGGCGTTCTGGTACAGAATGTGAGGTTTAGCATTTTGTGCCAAATTATTCCTGAGGTTGGTTTGGGTCAGATGGAATCGCCCGCAAATATATTTATCTTTGCCACTCTTAGGTAAGACTAACATTGGAAATTATACTATATGTTTCAATCCATAACGAAAACAATTAAGGGCATCTTCGGTACCAAACAGGACCGGGATATCAATACATATATGCCCTTAGTGGATGAGATCAACGAAATCTTCGAAGGCCTCGGAAAGCTCTCCCACGATGAACTCCGCAACAAAACAACTACGCTGCGGGCAAAAATCGCGGAGCATTTGTCCGGCATCGATAAGGACATCGCGGATGCGCGTGCCGAAGCGGAAGAAGAGGAAGACCTGGCGCGCAAGGAAGAGCTGTTCGCCGAAATTGACCAGCTCACCGAAGACCGCGATAAGCACCTGGAAGAAGTACTGAAAGAAATCATGCCGGAAGCCTTTGCTGTGGTAAAGGAAACCGCCCGCCGCTTTTCGCAAAATGAGTCCATCACCGTGACCGCCACAGAGCACGACCGGGAAATTGCAGCTGACCCCAAAAAAAACTATGTTACCATCAACGGCGACCAGGCCACCTGGAGCAACAGCTGGGTCGCTGCCGGTGGTGAAATCACCTGGAATATGGTGCACTACGATGTGCAGCTCATCGGTGGTATGGTACTGCACGACGGCAAGGTCGCGGAGATGGCAACGGGTGAAGGTAAAACCCTCGTGGCTACCCTGCCGGCTTACCTCACCGGCCTGTCCGGGCAAGGCGTGCACGTCATTACCGTAAACGACTACCTGGCCCGCCGGGACCAGGAATGGGTCGGGCCGATCTTTGAGTTCCTGTTCCTGACTGTAGACTGTATCGACAAATACCGCCCCCACTCCGAAGAGCGCAAGCGGGCTTACACCTATGATATCACCTACGGAACCAACAACGAATTCGGCTTTGACTATCTGCGGGATAATATGGTGCGTTCTGAAGATGAAATGGTGCAGCGCAAGCACCACTTCGCTATGATCGATGAGGTGGACTCCGTCCTGATCGACGAGGCACGTACCCCGCTGATTATCTCCGGCCCCGTGCCGCAGGGCAGCGAAGACCAGGAATATATCTCGCTGCGGCCCTTTGTGGAAAAGCTGATCACTGCGCAGCGCAAACTGGCTACTCAGTATTTGGCGGAAGCCAAAAAGCTCTTCAAAGAAGGGCAAACCGGCTATCAGGAAGGCGAAGCCGGCATGGCGCTGCTGCGGGCCTACCGCGCGCTGCCGAAATACCGCCCCCTCATCAAGTTTTTGAGCGAGGAAGGCGTTAAGGTGACGCTGCAGAAGGCCGAAAACTTCTACATGCAGGAGCAGTCGAAGAACATGCACCTGGTCGACGAGCCCCTCTACTTTACCATAGACGAGAAGAACCGCAACGTAGAGCTGACCGAAGCCGGCTCTGAGTACCTTTCCAAAGGCACGGACGACCCGGAATTCTTCGTAATGCCGGACATAGCCACCTCCATGGTGGAAATCGACAATCAGGAGAACCTGTCTGAAGAGGACCGTCAGGAGGCTAAGACCAAGCTGAGCCAGGATTTTGCTATCAAGTCCAAGCGCCTGCACTCTATGAGTCAGCTGCTGAAAGCCTACACCCTCTTTGAGAAAGACGAAGAGTACGTGGTGATGGATGGCCAGGTAAAAATCGTGGATGAGCAGACCGGCCGTATGATGGAAGGCCGCCGTTACTCCGACGGCCTGCACCAGGCAATTGAGGCAAAGGAAAATGTGAAAGTCGGCGATATCACGCAGACTTATGCAACGGTAACTCTGCAAAACTACTTCCGGATGTACCACAAGCTTTCCGGTATGACCGGTACGGCAGAAACGGAAGCCAGCGAGCTGTGGGAAATCTACGAGCTTGATGTGGTGGTCATCCCCACCAACAAGCCCATCGTACGCGATGATAAGGAAGACTTGGTTTTCAAAACGGCCCGCGAAAAGTACAATGCAGTCATTGAGCACATTCAGGGCCTGTCGGAGCAGGGGCGCCCGGTACTGGTCGGTACCACCTCTGTGGATGTTTCTGAAAAGCTGAGCCGTATGCTGAAGCTGGCCGGCTATGACCACAACGTGCTCAACGCCAAGCAACACCAACGGGAAGCAGAAATTGTAGCCGAAGCCGGTAAGCCCGGCAAGGTGACCATCGCTACCAACATGGCGGGCCGGGGTACAGACATTAAAATATCCCAGGAAGTGAAAGACGCCGGCGGTTTGGCCATCATCGGTACCGAGCGGCACGACTCCCGGCGGGTAGACCGGCAGCTGCGAGGCCGTGCCGGCCGTCAGGGCGACCCGGGTAGCTCTCAGTTTTACGTATCTCTGGAAGACAACCTGATGCGCTTGTTCCAGTCGGAGCGTATTGCCAAACTCATGGACCGCATGGGCCACGAAGAGGGCGAAGTGATTCAGCACTCTATGGTCACCAAATCCATTGAGCGGGCACAGCGCAAAGTGGAGGAG
>CAJXXJ010000382.1 GCA_913062745.1 uncultured Phaeodactylibacter sp. | reverse complement strand
AGCGTGCCGGCTGTATCCTTAGCCATCACAGCGGGTATACTGCGGTTGATGTACTGGCTTAGCTGGCTGAACGGCATATCTCCGTTGACTACCGGAAAGGGAGCGCCCATGATGGCCTCTAACGACTGCTCGGCGTGAGTCATCGGGTTTTCCAGCAGGTAAGAAAGCACTGCAGTCTCCGTGATAGAGCCCACCACACTGCCATTGTCCATGACCGGCATCTGAGAGATGTCATGCTCCTTCATCATCTTGAAGGCTTGCTGCACCGTATGCTCTTTGCCGATCGAGATGAATTTGTTGTCTTCTTTCATTTTGAGCAAATCGCGCACGCTAAGCTCCCGCTCTAGGAATCCACGCTCGCGCATCCAGTCGTCGTTGTAGATTTTGCCGACGTAACGGCTGCCGTGGTCGTGGATGACTACCACGACTACATCGTCTTCCGTCAGGCGGTCTTTCAATTGCAGCAGTCCAGCTACGGCTGAGCCGGCGGAATAGCCCAGCAGCAGCCCTTCTTCGCGGGCCAGGCGGCGGGTCATGAGTGCGCCGTCTTTGTCGGTGACCTTCTCAAAGAAGTCGATCACGTCAAAGTCCACATTCTTCGGGATGATATCCTCACCAATACCTTCGGTGATGTAAGGGTAAATTTCCTTGGTGTCAAATTCTCCGGTCTCATGGTATTTTTTGAATACGGAGCCATAGGTGTCGATCCCCCACACCTGTACTTTTTCATTTTGTTCTTTCAGGTAACGGCCGGTGCCGGAGATGGTGCCGCCGGTGCCTACGCCTACTACGAGGTGGGTGATTTTGCCTTGTGTTTGCTGCCATATTTCCGGCCCGGTAGATTCGTAGTGCGCTTTGCGGTTGGAGAGGTTATCGTACTGATTGCACCAGTAGGAGTTCGGGATTTCCCCGCTCAGCCGGCGGGCCACGCTGTAGTAGGAGCGCGGGTCATCCGCTTCTACATTGGTCGGGCAAACAATCACTTCGCCGCCTACAGCACGCAGCAAGTCGATTTTTTCCTTCGATTGCTTATCCGTAGTGGTGAAAATGCACTTGTACCCCTTCACTGCAGCCGCCAGGGCCAGCCCCATACCTGTGTTTCCGGAAGTACATTCGATTACGGTACCGCCCGGTTTAATATCGCCTCTGGCTTCTGCGTCCTCCAGCATTTTGAGCGCCATGCGGTCTTTGATAGAATGGCCCGGGTTGAACGTTTCCACCTTCATCAGTACGGTGGCGGGGATATCTTTGACCACTTTGTGCAGTTTGACAAGCGGTGTGTTCCCAATTGTTTGTAGGATATTATCGTGGTAATTCATGGGTTCTTTTTAATTTGGAAAAGACGGCGCAAAGGTAGGCAAAAAATCATCGATGATATTTGACTTTCACGAAAAAGCGCGGGTCAATTGCCCCTAACAGCCTGGCCGCCATAGGAGATACAACGGTGATCACTTCGTCTTCGTATGCGGTGTCGGGAATTCTGCCGATCACCCGCGCGTAAATGGTCCGGCGGCTCATCGGGTTATGAATGGAAATGACGGAATTGACCGCCGCGTAGCGGTGCAGGGCGTAGAGGTCGCTTTGCCCTTTCTGCTCTTCGGGCCAGCAGGCCGCGCCCTGATGCTCCGACAGTATTTTGCCCATGGCGCCCATTTGAAAAGCTTTCTTTAGCGCAGCGTTGCGCTCTCCCAGCGCTCCGCCCTGATGACGCCTCAGGCTGTCCGGGATTCCATTGATATTCATCCAGCCTACATGCAGCAGTTGGCCGGTGCTCAGCGTATGGTCAAACAAACCATTGCGCTGCAGCATTTCTTCCACTGGCATATGGAAGTAGCGCTTGGCAATACGGAACATCGTATCCCCTTTGCGCACGGTGTAATAGACAGGAGCGTATCCGCCCGGTACCATAGAGGAGGTCCAGTATCGCTTGATGGCGCGGTTGGGGACCGGTATGTTGACCGGCATGCCGATTTTGATCACCCGCTCCTGCAGCCCGGGGTTGTAGAAGTAGAGGTCCTGCAGCGAGAGCCCGTAAAAGTCAGCCAGGGAATAGAGCGTCTGCTTGTCTTCGATGTAGTGGGTGAAGTACTTTTCTCCGAACTGCCCGATGCTCAGAAAAATGGTATCTTGGGGCCTAAGGTACTGCGTACTGTCGCCGGTAACGGCAGCAGCTTGAATTGCGCAGGGCAGCAATAACAGGAAGAATAGTTTTCTCATTTTTAGACTCAATTTTCGCAAACAAATATATGAAAACAGTAGCGATCATTCCTGCCCGTTACGCCAGCACCCGTTTCCCCGGCAAGCCGCTCGCGCTGCTGGCTGGCCGGCCGATGGTGCAGTGGGTGTACGAGCGTGCAGCACAGGCACCGGCAGTGGATGAAACCATCGTGGCTACCGATGACGAGCGCATTGCTGCGGCGGTGCAGGCCTTCGGCGGGCAGGCCGTGATGACTTCGCCGGGCCACCGCAGCGGCACGGACCGCTGTGCAGAGGTGGCGGAGGGGCTGCCCCCCGGTAGCCTGATCATCAACCTGCAGGGCGATGAGCCCTTCGTGAGCTCCGATCAGCTCCGGCAGGTGGTGGAGCCGCTGCACCACGGCAAGGCTGACATCAGCACCCTTGCTACCCGGATTCAACAGCAAAGCCTCTTATTTGATTCCAACGTAGTGAAAGTAGTGATCGGCCGAGCAGGCCATGCACTTTATTTTAGTCGCAGCCCAATCCCGCACCTGCGGGGCGTACCTCCTGAACAATGGGTTGACGCCGGTGTTTTTTACAAGCATTTGGGCATGTATGCCTTCCGCCGGGAGCAATTGCTTCAGCTGGCTGCACTGCCGGCCGGGCAGTACGAGCTGGCAGAATCGCTGGAGCAGCTGCGCTGGCTGGAAGCCGGGCTGAACATCGCTGTTGCCGAGACCGCAGAGGAAACCATAGGGATCGACCACCCGGAAGATCTGCAGCGCGCAGAGCTATTTCTTCAACAACAAGCAAAACGATGAGTACCGCTAAATCATACTATCGAAAGTGGCTGTTCCGCGCACCGGCGGGCCTGGTGCTGATTGGCTTTGGCGCATGCCTGATTGCTGAGGCGGCGATGGACAAATACGACGGTGCCCCGGCCTTGCACTGGGTGAGCTACGGCACGCTGGCGCTGGTCGTCTTCAACAGCGGGCTGAGCATCTTCGGGGATGCTGTGCTGCAGCGCTGCCGGTACGAACGTTCGCTGGAAAAAGAGAAGCAGGCATGAATTTTTGCAGCCACTGTGGTTCCGCTGATATCGCCGTAAAAGTGCCGGAAGGAGACAACCGGCCGCGCTACGTATGCGCCAATTGCCAGACCATCCACTACAGCAACCCGAAAATAGTAACCGGCTGCCTGCCGGTTTGGGAGGATAAAGTGTTGTTGGCAAAACGCTCTATTGAGCCGCGGCTGGGCTACTGGAACGTACCCGGCGGCTACATGGAAAATGGCGAAACCGTGGAGGAGGGCGCAGGCCGGGAAGTACTGGAAGAGACGATGGCTAAGGTGCAAATCAGCCACCTGCACGCCGTGTACAGCATCCCGCACATCAATCAGGTGTACATGCACTTTATCGGGCTCCTTCCCGGGCCCGAAGCCTTCGGTGCCGGAGACGAAAGCCTGGAGGTCAGGCTTTTCCGCGAAGAGGAAATACCCTGGGAAGAGATCGCATTCACCTCTTCCGTATTCACCTTAGAGCACTATTTTGCCGACCGCAAAAGGGGCCGGTACGAACTGCACCTCGGGCAGCTGGAATACCGCCGGCGGGCTCACAAATAGCTGCCGTCGAACCCTAGTGGCAGCATTTCCTTAGCACTGTTGATGACATAGATTTTACCGATTGACCCTTGCAAGATCAACTTAATTGGAGCATTTTGCTTAATCTCCTGCTCCAGTATGGCTTGCCGGCAGGAACCACAGGGGGCAGCGGGGGCAGAGACTTCGTGGTGGTCGTTTTGCACAGTAATGGCCATTGCTATCACTTGCCCATGCGGCAATTCGGTTAACGCATTGCCCAGGGCTACCCGTTCGGCACAAAGACAAATGGGGTACGCTGCATTTTCCTGGTTAGCGCCTTTCAGGGTCTTGCCATTTTTCATCCTGACGGCAGCGCCAACGTGAAATTTGGAGTATGGCGCATAGGAGGAAGACAAGGCAGAACGGGCCTCTTCAAGCAGCTGAGCATAGAGCGGGGGGAGTTGAGAGGTATGCTCATAGGCCTGAACCCGGGTCTTGATTTCAAATTCTTTCATTTCAAATAGAGTTCGCGAACTTGTCTTCGCGGCTTTTTACTTTTGGTGCAAAGTTTTTTCTTTGCACCAGGATTTTGATTGCAAGCTGTAGAGGACGAAAAGAAAACTATCTTTTCGTCAGACCGCTAAAGTACCTCAGCAAACAGAAAAAACCAACAATGAATAATATCCTCATCATCGGTGCCGGGCGTTCCGCGGGCGCTTGTATCGATTACGTTTTAGACAACGCGGAAGCGCACGGTTGGTTCGTTACCGTAGCAGATGCAGACCCCAATTTGGCGCAAGCCCGACTCAACGGCCACCCGCAGGGCCGCCCCGCCTGGCTCGATGTGCTGAAAGTAAACGACCGGCGCGACCTGATCGGCAGG
>CAJXXJ010000381.1 GCA_913062745.1 uncultured Phaeodactylibacter sp. | reverse complement strand
AAAGACAAAATCATCGCCTACGGGGATCCGTCCGGACGCGGGCCGGTCATCGAGACCGACAACCCCGAACTGGGCGACTGGAAAACCAACTACGCCGTACTGAATCCGCCCGGGGGCATCCAGGACCCAAACCTTTTTGTGGATGACGACGGCCGCGTCTATCTCTACGAGGAGTCCTCCAACCGCTGGCCGATCCGCGGCGTGGAGCTGGACCCGGACAACTACTTTGTGCCGATGGGCGAGCAGGTGGACCTCTTCAACCTCAACCCGAAGAAGCATGGCTGGGAGCGGTTCGGGCAGGATCACCGCTCAGAGATCGATCCCTTTATCGAAGGCCCCTGGATGATGAAGCACGGTGATACCTACTACCTTGAGTACGGTGCGCCCGGCACGCAGTGGAACGTCTACGCAGATGGGGTGTACACCAGCAAATCGCCGCTAGGCCCCTTTGAGTATGCGCCCTACAACCCCATCTCGTATAAGCCGGGAGGGTTTTTGAAAGGCTCCGGGCACGGCAGCACGGTACAGGACAACAACGGCAATTACTGGCACTTTGCCACTATGGCCATTTCGGTCAACTTCAAGTTTGAGCGCCGCATTGGCATGTACCCGGCGGGCTTTGACGAGGACGGGCAGATGTACGTCAATACGGCCTACGGCGACTACCCGCACTACCTGCCGGATACGGAGTTAGACAACCACAAAAACCGCTTTACAGGCTGGATGCTGCTGTCGTTTGGCAAGCCGGTCACCACCAACTCCAAGCTGGTGGAATCGGATGTAAACGTGGTGGATGAAAGCGGAGACGGCTATATGCTCGGGCAGATCACAGATTTTGGCATTGAGCAGATCAACGACGAAGAGATACGCTCCTACTGGGTGTCGGAAGCGAACCACGATTCCATTTACGTGCAAGTGGATATGGAAGAAGTGATGGACGTCAAAGCCATTCAAATCAACTTCCAGGATTTCAAAAGCGAGATTTTCGGCCGGCCGGATACTTTAAAGCAGCAATTCGTCATCAGCGCTTCCCTGGACGGCGAGCAGTGGGAAGTGATTGCCGATTACTCGGAAAACCAGCGTGACATGCCGCACGGCTACATTGAGCTGCCGGAGGCGGTGGAAGCCCGTTATATCAAATACGATCACGTGCACTGCAGCACCAAAAACCTGGCGATTTCTGAGTTCAGGGTGTTTGGAAACGGTAAAAACAAAGCCCCGGCTCAGCCTGCCAACTTCAAAGTAGAACGGCAGGAAGACCGCCGCAACGCCCTGCTTTCCTGGACGCCGGACCCTGAAGCGACGGGCTACGTTATCTACTGGGGAATTGACAAGGAGAAGCTTAATCTGTCGGCACTGATGTACGATCAGGCATCATACGAGCTGCGGGCGCTAAATACCGATCAGGGCTACTACTATCAGGTAGAAACCTTTAATGAAAATGGAGTCTCGGAGCGGAGTGAAATCATTTATACGGAATAACAAAAAGCCAGCTTATGAAGGTTGTAGTTTGGACTATTGGGGTCTTAATTTCTCTGGTTGGAAGAACAGTAATGGCTCAACAGCAAACTTACTGTAATCCGATTGATATTGACTATACCTACATGTCCCTCCACTCCCACAAAGGGATCGGTTACCGGGCAGGAGCGGACCCGGCGGTCATCAATTTCAAAGGAGACTACTATATGTTCGTCACCAGGTCTTTTGGCTACTGGTTTTCAAAAGACCTGCTAAACTGGAAATTCATTGAGCCAGTAAACTGGTTTTTTAGTGCCAGTAATGCTCCGGGTGCCTTTCCGTATGGGGATAAGATAATTGCTCTTGGTGATCCATCGGCAATCGGCTCGGTGATTGAAACGGACAATCCGAAATTAGGGGATTGGAAAACCAACTATGGAGTATTGCCGATGTCGGTTTGGGACCCTGCCTTGTTTGTGGATGACGACCAGAAAGTTTACCTGTACGAGGAGTCGTCCAACAAAAATCCTATCCGGGCAGTGGAACTGGACCCTGACAATATGTTCCTACCCAAAACGGCGCAGGTCGATCTTTTTACGCTCCATCCGGAGCAGCACGGTTGGGAAAGGTATGGACAGAACCACACCTCAGACATCACGCCCTACATGGAAGGGGCATGGATGACCAAACATCAGGGGACGTATTACTTACAGTATGCAGCGCCAGGCACCCAATGGAATGTTTATGCCAATGGCGTCTACACCTCAGACAACCCCCTTGGCCCCTTTGAATATGCTGCATACAATCCGATTTCTTATAAACCGAGCGGGTTTATATCGGGTGCCGGGCACGGCAGTACCGTACGGACAAATTCCGGCGACTACTGGCATTTCGGGAGTATGCTGATTTCCGTCAATTACAAATATGAACGTCGGATTGGCATGTTCCCGGCAGGCTTCGAGGACAATGGCCAAATGTATGTCAATACGGCTTACGGCGATTACCCGCATTATGCCCCAGATGTCGAGGTGGAGGATCACAAAAGCCGGTTTACCGGATGGATGGTGCTTTCGAAAGACAAGTCGGTCAAAACCAATTCTGTCCTGCAGGGCGTAGCGCATAAAACGGTAGACCAACCCGACCAAAACAAGCAGCAGCTGGAAAAAGCGGATTATTCGATTCAAAATATTGCCGATGAGAATATCAGGACGTTTTGGGTCGCTGAAAGTAATGCTGATACCATCCACTTTGAAATGGATTTAGGCGCATCTCAAACAGTGCATGCCCTTCAGATCAACTTTATGGATTTTAATGCTAAAGTTTTCGGGAGGAGAGAGGGCTTGCATCAGCAGTTCATTGTTGAGGCCTCGGCAGACGGGGAGCACTGGCAGATGCTAATCGACAGGTCCATCAGTACGGACGATCGTCCAAACTACTACCATCAATTGGCGGCACCGGTAACTACCAGGTATTTAAGGTTCCGTAATGTTTCCTATCACAACCAATACCTTGCGATCTCGGAGTTCCGGGTATTTGGAAAAGGGAATGGCGAAGTCCCTGCTGCGCCGGCTGACTTCACGGTAGAACGGCAGGAAGACCGCCGCAACGCCCTGCTTTCCTGGACGCCGGATCCTGAAGCGACGGGCTACGTCATCTACTGGGGGATTGACGAGGACAAGCTCAACCTCTCGGCACTGATGTACGATCAGGCATCATACGAGCTGCGGGCGCTGAATACGGATCAAGGCTACTATTATCAGGTGGAAGCATTTAATGAAAATGGCATTTCGGAGCGGAGCGAAATGATGTTTACAGAATGATTAAAACCAGCAGCTTTTTAATCCTTCTTCTATCGCTGTTTCGGGGGTGCACCACCTCAGAGCCGGAAAGCGCCCCGCATCAGCCGGATTATGCGCAGCTGGAGTTGCCGGAGCAGCCCAATGTGGTGTGGATCGTGGCGGAAGACCTGAGCGCGATCCTGCCGCCCTGGGGCGACTCTACGGTGGCCACGCCCAACATCAGCCGGTTGGTGGAGGAAGGGGTGCTGTACACCCATATGTTCTCGCCTTCCGGGGTCTGCGCACCGAGCCGGGCAGCAATTGCCACGGGCATGTACCCCACGCGGATAGGCGCGCACCACATGCGCACTGGCCCCTGGTTTCGCTTTACCATCAAAGACCGGGCGATTGAGAACTTCCCCCGCCCTGCCTACGAAGCCTTGCCACCGCCCGAAGTGCACATGATGAGCTCGTACCTGCGCCGGGCGGGGTACTTTTGCACCAACAACCCCAAAGAGGACTACCAATTCCGCAGCGAGCTCGGGGCCTGGGACGAAAGCGGCTTCGAAGCCCACTGGCAGCACCGGCCCGATACCACGAGGCCCTTTTTCGCCATTTTCAATCTGGACGATACGCACGAATCTATGATTTGGCGGCGGGCGGGCGACTCCCTGCTGATCGATTCTACCCTGGAAGTGCCCATTCCGCCCTACCTGCCCGACACGGAGGTGGCGAAGCGCGACGTGCGGCGCCTGTACTCGCATGTGGTAGCGATGGACCAACGCGTAGGGGAAATACTCGACGAGCTGGAAGCAGCCGGGGAACTGGAGAACACCATCGTCTTTTGGTATACCGACCACGGCGGCCCCTTGCCCCGGCAAAAGCGTACCATTTATGACTCCGGTATTCATTCGCCAATGGTGGTGCGTTTTCCCCATCAGCAATTGGCGGGCAAGGTGGACAGTCAGCTCCTGAGCTTTATCGACCTGAAGCCAACCATTATGTCTTTGGTCGGGCTGGAACCCCCGGACTATGTCGATGGCAAAGCGTGGATGGGGAAATACAGGGATACCACAGAACGCGATTACATTTTTGCGGCGGCGGATCGCTTCGACAATGAGACCGACAAGGTAAGAGCGGTGCGCGGCCGCCGGTACAAGCTGATCCGCTATTACAATCTGGACCAGCCTTACTACCTGCCGGTAAAGTACCGGGAGACCATGCCCATCATGCAGGAGCTCTTGCGCTTACGCGAAAAAGGCAGCCTGAATCCCTATCAGGCGCAGTGGTTCCGGCCCACCAAAGACAGCATTGAACTTTTCGACCTTTGGAAGGACCCCCACGAGCTGCACAATCTAGCGGCCAACCCGCAACACGCGGACAAAATAGAAGAACTGCGGCAA
>CAJXXJ010000380.1 GCA_913062745.1 uncultured Phaeodactylibacter sp. | reverse complement strand
GTTTTCGGTGCCCTCCAGCTGAACCTGCAGTTCGCGGAAGTTTTGGTTGGCCTGCAGCTGCGGGTAGCGCTCGGAGACGACGAGCAGGCGGCCGAGCGACTGAGACCGTGCGCCCTGTGCCTGCCGAAACTCTTTCAGCTTTTCCGGGCTCAGGTCTTGGGCATTGACGTTCATGCTGGTAGCGCGGGCACGGGCCTGCGTTACTTCCGTCAGGGTGCTTTTTTCAAAATCCGCCACGCCCTTTACGGTATTGACGAGGTTCGGGATCAGGTCAGCCCGCCGCTGATAGGCACTCTGCACTTTACTCCAGGAATTTTCCACATCTTCTTCGATGTCCACAAAAGCGTTGTAGCTGTTACAGCCGCTGACGAACAGCAGGCCGCCCAGCCCAATCAAGACGAGTGGAAGGATTAGCTTCTTCATTTAGCGTTTTTAATTTTGGTGAATGGTAATGGAAACCAGGGTTAACTACAAGAATAATCGCCTGAACTAAGATTTTGTTAGACGAAAAAAAGTTCATACTTCTTTGTCCGTGTTGAGAAATACCCGCAGCAGCTTTTCGGCCGCCATGAAGGAGGATTGCTGCCCGTTGGTTACCGCCTGCTCCAGTCCGGGCAGTAGTTGCTGCACTTCCGGATGCTGAAAAAACTGCTGTTGCAGCTCCTGCCGGATGGTTTCGTGCAGCCAGTAGCGGGCCTGATTTTGGCGGTTGCGCCGGAAATAGCCGTTATCCTGTGCCTGTCGGCAATAAGCTTGTACATCTTTCCATACTTCCGCTATGCCCATTCCGGTGGTGGCGGAGCAAATTTCGACACGGGCGGCCCATCCGCTATCTTTCGGCGGCAGCAGATGCAGGGCGTTGCGGTACTCCTGTTTAGCTTGTTTGGCCAGCTTGAGCCGGTCGCCGTCTGCTTTGTTGACCACCGCCAGGTCGGCCATCTCGACGATGCCCCGCTTAATGCCCTGCAGCTCGTCGCCGGCACCCGGCAGCAGGAGCAGCAGGAAGAAGTCAGTCATGGAGTGCACGGCAGTCTCGGATTGCCCCACGCCCACGGTTTCCACTATAATGGTGTCGTACCCGGCAGCTTCGCAGAGGATGATGGCTTCCCGTGTTTTGCGGGCCACGCCGCCCAGGGAGTCGCCGGCGGGGGAGGGGCGGATAAAGGCTTCTTCGCGCCGGGAGAGCAGCTCCATGCGGGTTTTATCCCCGAGGATGCTGCCCCGGCTAACCTGGCTGCTGGGGTCTACTGCGAGCACGGCTACCCGCCGGCCCTGATCGATGAGGTGCTGGCCAAAGGCTTCAATAAAGGTGCTTTTGCCGACCCCGGGCGTGCCGGTAATGCCGATGCGCACAGACTTTCCGCTGTCGGGCAGGCAAATCCCGATGATCTCCTGGGCGAGCTGCCGGTGCTGGGCCCGCTGGCTTTCCGTAAGGGTAATGGCTTTCGCCAAAGCGACCCGGTCTCCGCTGCGGATGCCGCTTACGTAGTCCTGCAGGCCCCAGGCCTGTTTCCGTTGCCGCTTTAGCCTCGGATTCAGGCTGGCCGGTGCCGGTACGCCCTTCTTCGTCTTACGCCCGGTGGGGCGCTGTTCGTCTGCCATAACTGTGCATTTATACGAATGTAACCATTTTTGAATAAAGGCAGAAGGGGGAAAGATGGCGACGGCATTATCCCGGCTGAGTTACCAGAAAACGTCGGTAATGTGTTATCTTGCCCTCCGAAAAACGGCTCTTTAGGCAGTGATTGCTGCACTACGGACTGTTCTTCTTCCCCTGCGCCGGAAGGGTGCATCGGAAAAATGCCCGTTCTGAGGTGCCCTTTGTTCCCCGAAAATTCTTTATTATTGCATTAAAACAAAACCGAAAAATGAGAATAGCCATCAACGTAGTACTCGCCCTTGTAGTCGTAGGCCTCATCTACGTGCTGATCAGCAGCATCCGTGAGCCTATTGCTTTCAAAGCCGAAAAGGAAAAGCGTGAAGAAGCGGTCATCGATAAGTTGATGAAAATCCGTACCGCCCAGGAAGCTTTCCGGAACATCAAAGGGGGCTTCGCTCCTTCTTTCGACTCATTGTCGCAGGTGCTGCGCACGGATAGCTTTGCCATTATTAAGGTGATCGGTGACCCGGACGACCCGGATTTCACCGGCGAAATCATTTACGACACCACTTATATGGCAGCCTATGATTCCATCCGGTCCGTCCTGGGTATGCCCCTTGATTCGCTGCGGTTTGTGCCTTACAGCGGCGGCCAGACTTTCAACATTCAGGCAGATACGATCACCTATCAGCAAACGGTAGTGCCGGTTGTGGAGGTAGGCATTCGCCGCTCATCCTTTATGGGCCCCTTCAAGGATCCGCGCTTCGCCCGTTACGATGCCGGATACGACCCGAACAGCGTCATCAAGTTCGGTAACATGAACGCACCAAACCTTTCTGGTAATTGGGAAAGATAAGCCGCGACATAGTAGAGCGAGGCTTTGAAAAAAGAAAAACAAATGCCTATGAACTGTCCATCCTGCTGGGGATGGGCAGTTTTGATTATGTAATTACTGATAGTCAGCAGAATGTGCTGGCGCTGCGTTCCCATGAGTGGGAAAAGCCTTCGGCCAGCAGCCTGCAGGATATCGTGTCTTCCGATCAGATGCTCTCTGCCGGCTACCGCAATGTGCGCCTGGGCTGGGCGGTCCCGGAGCAGACGCTCATCCCCAACCGCCTCTTCCGCGAAAATCAGGCTGCTGTTTACCTCGGGCAATCAGCCAAACTGACCCCCGCCCACACTGCCTGGTCGGATGAGCTGGGGCAGATGGAGCTGCACAACGTCTATGCACTGCCGCAGGACTGGCGCGAACAGGCACAAAACGCATTTCCCGGCAGCCGGCAGTACCATATCTGCTCTGCCCTGCTGCAGCAACAGCGGGCAATGGGCCTGCAGCAGCCGCAGCCTGCCGTGTTTGTGCATCTGCGGGGCAATGTATTGATCATCAGTGCCTTTGATCGTGGTGCCCTGCGCTTTTGCAACAGCTTCACTTACCACAGCGCGCGGGATTTTATCTACTACGTCATGCTGGCCTACGAGCAGGCCGGCCTGAAGCCGAAAGGAGCGCTGACGTACCTTTCCGGCCCAATCGTGGAAGATTCAGAGATTTACCGGCAGATCAGCCGTTATGTACCACAGCTGCAGTTTGCTGTGCCGCCCGCATTTTTCCACTTCGGGCCGGAGCTCAAAGCGTGGCCCGCTTATTTCTTCTTTGACTTACTGAGCCTCAGCCGGCTGTAGAACAGACCAAAAAATTTTGTCCTATGCGTATTATCGGAGGCAAATTCCGGGGGCGCCGCTTCAACCCGCCTGCCAAAAACTGGCCAACTCGTCCCACCACCGACTTTGCCAAAGAGGGGCTTTTCAATATTCTGATTAATAATTTCGACTTCGCGGAGCTCAAAGTGCTCGACCTCTTCGGCGGTACCGGCAACCACAGCTACGAGTTTATCTCCCGGGGCTGCGAGGACGTCACCTACGTGGATAAATTCCCCGGTGCGGTGCGCTTCGTGAAAAAGACGGCGGAAGAGCTGGACATTCAGGACCATATCCGAATCGTACGCGGCGATGTGTTCCGCTTTATGGAAACCGCAGGGCAGCAGTACGACTATATCTTTGCCGGTCCGCCGTATGCTCTGCCGACGATTGACATCATCCCGGACGAGATTTTCCGCAATAAGCTGCTGGCGCCCGGCGGCTGGTTCGTCATGGAGCACAATCCGAACCATGCTTACGAAAAGCACCCGAACTACTTTCAGGAGCGGCACTACGGCAAAACGATTTTTAGTTTTTTTCGCCCGGAGGAGTGATTTTAGCGCTGAATGGAAACTTCTTAGACGCAAAACCTCTTCATTTTTAAAGGAAAAAGCAATGCTATGAAGATCAGCCTACTCACCACTCTGTTGTTGTTGCCTGTGCTGCTCAGTGCGCAGTATGATTTTAGCGGTACCTGGGAAGGAGAGCTCACTCAGGGCGAAGGCGGATACGCGCCGGTCTACGAATTTCAGATCGAACTGAAGCAGGAAGGGCTGAGCATCACCGGGACCACTTACGTGGAAATCGGGAAGATTTACGCCAAGATGCGCCTGAAGGGCCGGCTGATCGGCAATAAGGCCATCCACTGGGAAGAGACGGAAATCATTGACCACTGGAAGTATGATAATATGGAGTGGTGTTACAAATCGGCCGATCTTTTTCTTATCACCACCGGAGATGAAGAACGGCTGGAAGGGCCGTGGCGGGGCAATACCGGGCATTCTGAATGTATACCCGGCAAAATCATCCTGAAGCGAAAGGTTCCCCGCGCTTAGTCTCGATTTAGCCCGCCTAAAAGCCGCTATAGTCCGGGAAAAATAATAGTTTTGCCGCCTCACAATCCGCAGTGCATGAACATCATTGAACAGATTCAGCAGGGCGTGGTGCAAGCCGTCAAAGCGCTGTACGACGCCGATATCACACCGCAGAGCATTACGATGAATTCCACTCGCCGCGAATTCGAGGGCGACTACACTGTAGTGGTATTCCCTTACGCGCGGGTAGCTCGTAAGAAGCCGGAGCAGATCGGGGAAGACCTGGGCGCTTACCTGGTGGAGCACGTGGCAGAGA
>CAJXXJ010000379.1 GCA_913062745.1 uncultured Phaeodactylibacter sp. | reverse complement strand
GCCGTGCTGCCGCCGCAGGAGGACTGGCTGATCGCGCTGCAGTACCGTAATGTGAGCAAGCTGCAGCTTAAAGTAGTGCCCCTTGACGCGCTGCAGTTGCAGGAGCTGCGCCGCCGGAATAATCAAACAACTTTCCAGGAGCTCTGGAAGCAAAGAAATGCCGCCGCCAGCTGGCAGGCAGAAGTGCCCGATGCCGGCGATTTGCAGGAACACCGCACCGAATTGCCCGGCGAAGCTCTGCCGTATGGCCACTACGCCCTGTTGTTTGAGGGCAAACCGAAGTTTGATACCGAAGGCGAAGGGCCGAAAGGGGTACTGTTTTTTACCGTTTCCCGTATGGGCTACCTGTTCCCTTCCCGAGGCGATGTGCTGTACGTAGCCGACCGGATCACCGGGCAGCCGACGGAAGGCGTGGAGGCCATTTTCTACCGCTACGAATACGACCGCCGCAACCGGGAATCCAAACCGGTGGAAATGGGCAGGGCGGTAAGCGATGAGGATGGAAAAATGGACACGCCAAGCCGCGACAGCCGGGTCAATTTTATGCGGCTGTCTAAGGGGGAAGATGAGCTCATCGGACAACAGGTTCCGTCCGGTTATGTGGTCAGCTCCCGCCCGGCAGACCGGCTGCAGACCCATTTTTTCCTCGACCGCGCCATCTACCGGCCCGGTCAGGCCATCTACTTCAAAGCGCTCGTGACCCGGCAGGGGGCCGACGGGCTGCCTGAGATTGTGCCTAATGAGAAAGTACAGATCACACTGCTTGATGCCAACCGGCAGCAGGTAGAGCAGGCTGAGCTTACGACTAACAGCTTCGGTACCGTAAATGGGGTGTTCACTGCCCCGGCAGGAGGCTTGCTCGGGCAGATGCAGCTGCGCTCTGATGCCGGCGGCAGCGCTCACTTCTTCTCGGTAGAGGAGTACAAACGCCCCAAATTTGAGGTGGAACTGCAAGCCCTACAGGGCAGCCCAAGCCTGGGCGATACCGTTGCCTTCAGCGGAACGGCTAATGCCTACGCCGGTTACGGCATCGGTGATGCTGAGCTGCGCTACCGCGTGGTTCGGGAAGTCAACTTTCCCTGGTACCCCTGGTGGCGGCGGATACCCCCGGCTTATGGCAGCAGTCAGGAAATCGCAGCCGGCACCGCCCGGACGGATGCAGACGGAGCGTTCACAGTGGAATTCGTCGCGCAGCCCGATGTCACCATCCCCCGCGACGAGCAGCCGGAGTTTTCCTACACCCTCTATGTGGATGTTACAGACGCTACCGGCGAAACGCGATCCGGAAGCCGCAGTATACGCCTGGCCTACCGAAGCGTAAAAGCTGAGGCGGTAGTGCCCGCGCAGGCCGATCTGCAGGAGGGCCTGTTGCCCGTTGATCTGATTACCCAAAACCTGGACGGGCAGCCGTTGCCCAAAGAAGGGCAGCTGGAAATCAGCCGCCTGGAGGCTCCGGGCCGCTTCCTGCGCGAACGCTACTGGAGCGTGCCGGATACCCAATTGCTCGGGCGCAGGGCCTTTCAGGAGCGCTTCCCGCGCTACGCCTATCAGGGAGAGGGCGAAAAGCAAAACTGGAAAGCCGCAGAAAAGATGTTGCAGCAGCAGGTGGATACCGGCAAAGGCGATACCCTCTTCATCAACTACAGCGGCTGGGACATCGGCCACTACCGGCTGCGCTTCTCTGTGCCGGACGATAGTGGCGATACGGTATCGGTAGAGAAATATTTCTTCCTGTACGACTCCGAAAGCGGTGAGCTGCCGCCGGATATCCTGGCCTGGCAGGCACTGGAAGAAAACAAAGCTTATGAAGTAGGAGAGGAGCTGGCCGCCGCTTTTGCCACCGGGCAGGATGCCTTCCCCTTTCTGTTCGAAATGGAGTCGCGGGATACGCTTACGCCGGTCAGCTGGCTGCGCGCAGCCCCCTGGCAGGACATCCGCTACGAAGTTGATGCCGGTGACCGCGGCGGCATCGTACTGAATTTTGCAGGCATGCAGCACAACCGGGCTGTCACCCGGAGTATCAGCGTGCAGGTGCCTTGGCGGGACAAACAGCTGGACATCAGCTGGGGGACCTTCCGCGATAAGCTGAAGCCCGGATCTGAAGAAGCCTGGCAACTGACCATCAGCGGGCCAGACAAAGAAGCGGTAGCCTCTGAGATGGTGGCTACGCTTTACGATGCGAGCCTTGATGCCTTCCGGCCGCACAGCTATCAGCCTTCATTCTATCCCATGCACTACAGCTCCCGCCGCTGGCAGGCCAATAGCTTCGAAGCGGAACGGGCGTACGATTTATCCCGCTCCTACCCGCAAAATTTCCCGATGCGCAACTACCGCCGCCTCGACTGGTTCGGGCTGTCAGGATACGGCAATTACATGGGGGGGATGGTACGCAGCCGGGCGAATGCACCTATGTCAGCGCCAATGATGCAAGACCAGTTAGTCAGTTTTTCGGCGGAAGCCGACACTGCTGAAAAAATGGAACCACCGCGTTCTGCACCGCCTCCCCCGCCGCCTGCACAGGAAGCTGCCGGCGCAGCAGAAACGCCCCCCCTGCCCGTACGCCGCAATCTGAATGAAACAGTCTTCTTCTACCCGGAGCTGCGCACGGATGAGCTCGGCAATATCGTCATCCGCTTCACGATGAACGAGGCACTGACCCGCTGGAAGTTCCTGGCTTTTGCGCACACGCAGGAGCTGGCGTACGGCACTACCGGGCGCGAGGTCGTGACGCAGAAAGAACTGATGGTACAGCCCAATGCGCCCCGCTTCGTACGCGAAGGCGACGAGCTGCAGTTTCCCGCCAAGGTGGTCAACCTGACGGCTGATTCGCTGTCCGGCACTGCCCGCCTGCAGCTGTTCGACGCCCTCAGTATGGAGCCGGTCGATGAGCAGCTCGGCAATACGCAGCCCGGGCAGGCTTTTAGCGTAAGCGGCAACGGCTCCGCTGGCCTGTACTGGGATATTGAAATACCCGAAAGCTGGACCCGCGCCATTGTGCACCGGGTGACGGTGGAAGCAAATGACTTTTCAGACGGGGAGGAAGCCCCGCTGCCGGTGCTGACCAACCGCAAGCTGGTCACTGAAACCCTGCCCATGCCGGTAGGGGGCGGCGAGACGGCGGATTTTTCCTTTAAAGCCATGAGAAAGGCGCAGCAGTCGACTACCCTGGAGCACCATCAGTTCACGCTGGAGTTTACTTCCAACCCGGCCTGGTACGCCGTCAAGGCCCTGCCTTACCTGATGGAGTATCCGCACGACTGCACGGAGCAGATTTTCAGCCGCTACTACGCCAATAGCCTGGCTACCTCAATCGCGAATGCACACCCGGCTTTACAACGCATATTCGAGCAGTGGCGCAGTACAGACGCGCTGGTCAGCGAACTGGCCAAAAATGAAGAGCTCAAGAACCTGCTGCTGCAGCAAACGCCCTGGGTGGTGGAGGCACAGAATGAAGAAGCGCAGCGCCGCCGCATTGGCCTACTGTTTGACCTCAACCGTATGGCGCAGGAACAGGCTACAGCTCTGCGCAAACTGCAGGAGCGGCAATCGCCGGCCGGCGGCTTCGCCTGGTTCCCGGGCGGGCGTGACAGCTGGTACATTACGCAGTACATCCTGGAGGGGATGGGCCGGCTGCGCGAACTGGGTGTAGCGGAGGTGGAACAGGGCAGTGAAGCCTGGCCCATGGTGCAGGGAATGGCCCGCTTTGTGGATGCGGAAATGGCCGACTACTACAGCCGCCTGAGCGAAGAGCAAAAACAGGCAGGCGTATTGCCGAGCATTGCTATCCACTATCTGTATACCCGCAGCATGTTCCCGCGCCTGAGCGTGAGCAAAGAGGCTGCTCCGGCTTTTGCCTATTTCCTGAAGCAGGCGCGCCGGCAGTGGCTGAAGCAAAACCTCTACGAGCAGGGGCTGCTGGCGATGACATTCCACCTTCAGGAGGAGCCGGCTTCCGCCGAAAAAATCGTCAATTCCCTGCGCGAGCGGGCGCTGCACGATGAGGAGCAGGGCATGTACTGGAAGTACAATACCGGCTTCTACTGGTATCAGCTGCCGATCGAGACCCACGCTATGATGATTGAAGTCTTCGCTACCGTTGCCGAAGACGCAGAAGCCGTGGAGCAACTCAAAGTATGGCTGCTGAAGAACAAGCAGACCAACCACTGGAAGACCACCAAAGCTACCGCGAGCGCCGTCTACGCCCTGCTGCACTACGGCGACAACTGGCTGATGGGCAATGAGCTGGCAGCGGTCAGCTTCCCGCAACTGCCGGAAGAGGCCTATGCTCCGGAACTGCAAAGCGCACAGTCGGCAGCGGAGGCCGGCACCGGCTATTTTAAGGCAAGCTGGGGAGGCGGGGAAGTGCGGCCGGATTTCGCTACCCTGCGGGTGCAAAATAAGAATGAGGCCATCGCCTGGGGTGCCGCCTACTGGCAATACTTCGAGCAATTGGACAAGATCGACGCCTTTGAGGATACGCCGCTTACGCTGAATAAGCAGCTCTTCCGGGAAGTGGCCGGCGACGAGGGCCCGGTACTGGAAGTAGTGACCTCACAGATGGTGCTGCAGCCCGGCGATAAGCTGGTGGCCCGCATTGAGCTGCGCGTCGACCGCGATATGGAGTACGTCCACCTTCGCGACCTGCGGGCAAGC
>CAJXXJ010000378.1 GCA_913062745.1 uncultured Phaeodactylibacter sp. | reverse complement strand
TCTGCAATCACTGCAAGCATGAACTACATTACTACTACTACTACTACTACTACTACTACTACTACTACTACTGCTGCTGCTGCTGCTGCTGCTGCTGCTGCTGCTACTACTACTACTACTACTACTACTACTACTACTACTACTACTACCAAAACGCCTTGGTCTATCTTCGACCCGGCCATTGCTGAGCAACATGCCTCCCTTGGCAGTCAGTACGGCGGCAGCATGGTACATGCCGTCCACGTCTTCCGGGGAGGTCTCTTCCCGCACCAGGATGACGTCTTCGCCGGCCCGCTTCAGCTCAACGGCTTTGGCGGAGGAGAAAACGGCTTTGCCCTGTGCGCCGCCCGGGCCGGCCGGCAAGCCCTTGGCGATAGGAGTGGCAGCGCGCTCTGCTTTGGCGTCCAGCCGTGGCAGCAGCAGCTCGGTCAGCTGATTGGGGTTGACGCGCAACAGAGCGGTTGGCCCGTCGATCATCCCTTCCTGATACATTTCAGCCGCCATGCGAACGGCGGCAGTTCCGTTGCGCTTGCCGGTACGTGTCTGCAAAATGTAAAGGGTGCCTTTTTCAATCGTAAACTCGAGGTCCTGCATATCTTTATAGTGGGCTTCCAACTGCCGCTGATGCCTGTCGAGCTGCGCGTATATTTCAGGCATAATGGATTCAAGGGTGGATAGCTTCTTGCTGTGTGTATTTTTGGAGTAGGCGTTGATGGGCTGTGGCGTACGGGTGCCGGCCACTACGTCTTCACCCTGCGCATTGATCAGGAATTCTCCGTAAAACTGGTTTTCGCCGGTGCCGGGGTTGCGGGTAAAGGCTACGCCGGTCGCGCAGTCGTCGCCCATATTACCGAACACCATCGCCTGTACATTCACGGCAGTGCCCCACTCGTCGGGCAGCCCCTCTATACGGCGGTATTCTTTGGCGCGCTTGCCGTTCCAGCTGTCAAATACGGCTGCGATGCCGCCCCAGAGCTGCGCCATCGGGTCTTCGGGGAAGGATTGCCCGATTTCCTGCTTTACGATTGCCTTAAAGTCACCAACCATCTGCTGCAGGTCCGCTTCGGTGAGCTCAGTGTCAAGACGATACCCGCGCTTTTTCTTTACACCCTCCAGATGTTCATCCAGCAGTTTGCGGATGCCCTTGCCCTGCACAGGCGGTATACCGGCGGCTTTTTCCATCACCACATCAGCGTACATCATAATGAGGCGGCGGTAGGCGTCGTAAGCAAAGCGGGCGTCATTGGTTTGGGAAATGAGCCCTTGCACGGTCTCTTCGTTCAGCCCCAGATTGAGCACGGTGTCCATCATGCCGGGCATCGACTGCCGGGCACCGGAGCGGACGGAAAGCAGCAGCGGGTTGGCAGGGTCGCCGTATGCCTTGCCGGTCAGCTCTTCAATATGCTGCAGGGCAGCGCTTACCTGGTCCTGAAGCCCGGCGGGGAATTGCCGGCCGGCAGCATAGTAAGTATTGCAAGTCTCAGTGGTAATGGTAAATCCGGGAGGCACCGGCAGCTGCAGTTGCCCGGCCATTTCAGCCAGGTTGGCGCCCTTGCCGCCCAGCAGATTTTTCATGTCCTGATTACCATCTGCCCGGCCGCCGCCAAAGCTGTATACAAGTTGCTCCTGTAGACGGGTTGGTTTAGTCATAATACGTGGTTTTAGTCGTTTCCGGCGGCCATCCCGCCGGTCAATAGGGAATCGTACACCGGCGGCTGCAGCAGGCAGCGGGCGGGTACGTCGCTCAAGATAGGAAAGGGAAAAAGCTGTTGCACAGACAGTTGTCAGTGGTAGGGGTGACTTTTTGCAACCTGGGGTGGAGGGTAAGCCGGAGTTTTTTCTTTCTGCATATACTTTCGTAGCAGGCCGGGCATCAAAATAGTGTGCCTGCATGTTCTTTACCCAAATCAATAGCTAAAGCAGCGTAGAAGCAATGGATGTTTTTCACTCTTTCCGGGGGTATTTTAAAATGGCAGGTATCCACGACTATATCAGCGACCCGTCGGACCAGCTTGTGCTGATCCGGTTTTCGCAAAATGCCCGTTCTCTGATTACGGCTACTCCGGTATACCGGAATGACTTTTTCGAAGTCAGCCTATCTTCCCCTCAGGATATGCGTTTTAGCGTAAGCGGCACCCATCACCGGGCCGGGAAAGCTCCATCTTTGACGTGCATCGCGCCGCTGGAAATCCAGGAATGTTCGGCAGCTTCCTACACTGCCGAAGTCCGCATGTTGCTAGCCGCTCCACGTCTGATTGGAGTCTCTGACTACGGTAGTCCTTTTTACAAGAAGTATACGCTTTTTAACCCGGCTGCGCCAAGTTCCCGCTTCCTCAGCCCGGAGGCTTTTAGCCTGATTGAAAATACGTTTGATAAACTACAGGAGGAGGCCCGGTATACCACTGACCCCCAACGGGCTTTTGAGCGTTTTCACGCAACTGTGGCCGGGGCGGTTCAATCGCCGGTTTCGCTGCCGCGAAAAACGAGTAGAAAACAGGAGTTGTTCAACCGCTTTCTGTACCGGCTGAAGACAGGCTCTGTGGAAGAGCATTCGATTAAAGAGATTGCCCGCGAACTGACGGTTTCTTATACCCATCTTTCGGACACTATCAAAGAAGTCTCATCTGCTCCTCCCTCGGCTCACCGCAGCAAATTCCTAAACGCATTGGCTAAAACCTATCTTGCAGCCACCGATCTGCCCGCCAGCCGCATTGCTCTGGAGCTGGGCTTTTCTTCCCCTGCACACTATACCACCTTTTTTAAGAGAATGAACCGCACTACGCCGGGCAGCTTCCGAAATAAACCGAAAATTATGTAAAGCCCTGAGGTAGCAGCTTGGATACTTTTACCCGAAAAAGCAGCTGCGACGCCTTCGATGAACACTTTATTTACAGTGGGCTGTATTTTTTAACCTAGAAGTATTCTATTGATTTCAGCTTCAATGATATGAACAAGAGAACGGTATTGCTATACGGAGCGGGCCGGGGGTTAGGGGCTTTCCTCCACCATCAATTCACCCAAAGCAGGGATTTTCGGGCTATCGGGCTGTCTCGCTCCCGGCCCGGCTGGCTGGGTGCTGCTGAGCCCTGGATCACAGCTGACCTTTCCAGGCCGCAGGAGGCTGTTCAAGCCGTATCGGAGCAATTGCGGGCTACGCCGGTGGATATTTTGCTCTATAATGTCGGTCTTTGGGAAAAGCGGGCATTCGAGCCTGATTATGATTTCTTGAATGACGAACCGGCTTACCTCCTTCAAATGATACATGCCAATATATCTTCCTGTATTTTACAAATCCAGCTGTTGTTGCCAAAGTTGTGGCAATCGCCAAAGCCGCATATCATTTTTACGGGCTCTACCTCTGCCCTTGACCATACCGGTAGGCCTGAAGTCACCTTTAATGCCAGTAAATTTGCCCTGAGGGGCATCGCGCAAAGCCTGCGTGCGCAGTACAAAACACGCGGCTTGGCCGTCACGCTGATCAATCCGGGCTACATCGATACACAGCCGGAGCATTCTCCCGATGAAACGCTGCAGCTCCACGCCGGTACGCAACTGGCAATGGATGACGTCTGGCAGATGCTTTCGGCAGTACTGCGGCTCAGTGCAGCTTCTTGCCCTTTGGAAGTTAACCTCCCCGCTATGCAGGAAAAGGAATGCTAAAGTTGGTTTCGTAATTTAATCGCTGAATTTATAATTAAATGTTATGCAGTATGATGTTCTAACCCCAGCCGATTACTTGGAAGCATTACCGGAGGACTGGAGAAAAGAGACCGTGCTCTTGCTCAGGTCCATTATAACCCGGCAGCAGCCAGCCCTGAAAGAGCAAATTGAGTATAAGATGCTGGCTTACGCTCTAAAGGATAAAACCGTTTTCCACCTGAATGCGCAGAAAAATTACGTTAGCCTTTATGTGGGAAATATTGCCAAAGTAGAGGGGAGCGATACCTTGCTTCGCGGGCTCGACTGTGGCAAAGGCTGTATCCGCATCAGGAAATCTGTCAGGCTGGAAGACACCGATTTGGAAGCTTTCATCGCCCGGTCTGTAGCGCTGTACGCCGAAGGCGGAGATGCGGATTGCTGAATCAGCGTGGGGCAGTGTGTAGCTGGCAGGCAGTTGCCGCCTCACCAAAACACCACAAAGCACTTGCGAATTGCCCCCTTATCCGGCCGGATCCACACCATTGGTGAGCGTTGCTCCTCCAGTTCCGCCTGCAGGGCAGCCCGGGCTTCTGCATAGCCCAGCCATCTCACCTGCTGATGCGGCTGCACAAGCCAGTCCGGCTTTTGCGGTATAAAAAAGGAGCAGTGGCGGAAGGCTTCCAGGTCATCCAGCCCAAGGTAAAAACCGGCCACACACTCGCTGTTCAGCGGCCCGGGCTCCGTATCCTGCTGCTCAAACGGCAAAAACAGCTGCCCTCTGAAGCACAGCCGCTGCTGCAGCTGCTCAAATTTCAGGCCGTACTGCTGCAGATAGAAGGCCGACTGTGGGCTGCGCAGCAACGGGAACTGCCGTCGGTGCAGCTTGTCCAGCTTGAGCACCAGCCGGTCTCTGCGGTTGGGGCCAATCCACGGCCCCAGCGGATTTTCGTATTGTTGCCGGGTATCGTACAGGTAAAATTTATAGGCTACTTCCAGATGCACCGGCTGCCCGTT
>CAJXXJ010000377.1 GCA_913062745.1 uncultured Phaeodactylibacter sp. | reverse complement strand
CGCTATCAGCATGGCTTCACGGAATTGTACGATATCCCACTGATCAATGAGCGTATCCGCAACCGCAGCTTCGGCCTCAACATGGGCGTGCTGCTGCCGCTCTGAGGGTGGCGGAAGGCTGAATGCGGAAGTGCGAAGTAGGAATGCGGAAGTGGGAAGTGGGAAGTAGGAATGCCAAAGCTCCAACCAAAAAAGGCCCCCGAACATCCCCTCTCACCCCCGCGTACTATAAAAAAAACCAACCCTCAGACCAATGATCACCAGACTCCTGATTTTCCTCGCATTCGCCATCAATATCATCGCTGCCGCCTGCTCCGCCGGGCAGCGCTCCGCCGATGACCGCCGGCCTGTCTCTTCGGGCGACACCACCTACGTGGAAAACCCACGTACCCTCGCCGACATCCTCGTGCGGGAACCCGGTGTCTCCATACGCGGAGGATCCATCAGCATCCGCGGGCAGGGGCCGCCGCTGTTCGTTATCGACGGCACTCCGGTCGGGCAGGGCTACGCCAATGCCGCCAGCGCCATCAATGTCGAAGATGTAGCCCGCGTGGAAGTGCTGAAGCAAGTATCCGAAACCCTGCAGTACGGCCGTCGCGGCGCCAATGGCGTGATCCTAATCTATACCCGCTGAGCCGGCCGGCACCACCTTGCCGGCCCGCAGCACAATCAGCAGCAATATCCCCAATCCGGCAATCAGCAGCAGCCCGCAGATCAGCCAGCCGCCGCCCAGCATCGTGGATAGGGTAGTGGCCGTCAGCGAGACGCCGCCTACCGTAAGTGCGTAGGGCAACTGCGTGCGTACGTGGTCAATATGGTTGCAATCGGAAGCCAGAGAGCTCAGTATCGTCGTGTCCGAAATCGGCGAGCAGTGGTCGCCCAGCACGGAAGCCGCCAGCGTAGTGGCAATTACATTGAGCAACAGCTCCATACTCGTCTCCGGGTCCACGCCCTGAGCCACGCAAATCGCCCAGGTCGTAGGGATCGCAATCGGGTAAAGGATGGCCATCGTGCTCCAGCTAGAGCCGGTGGAAAAACTGATGAGCGCCGCCAGCACGAAAATGATGGGCGGCATCAGGAAAGGGTTGACGCTGTCCTGCAAAGCCGAAGTCAGAAAAGTCGCCGTATGCAGCTCCTCGGTGGTAGCCGCCAGCGACCAGGCCAGCGTCAGGATCAGAATGGCCGGCATCATCGCCTTGAAGCCGGTCACCATCGTCGACATCGCATCCGCCAGCTGCATAATGCGGCCGAAGACCGTGAGCAGTACCGCAGCGACTACCCCGGACAGCGACGCCCACAGCAGCGCTACGTAGCTGTCGGAATTGCCAATCAGCTTACCAATTTTTACAAAGAAACCATCTCCTTCGGTCAGTTGCCCAATGCTGCCCCAAACGGTGCCCCAGCTCTGATTCGGCAGCACTATGCCGGCTTCCGCCAATTCTGCGTAGGTGCTCGCCATACCGGTATCAATTAGCCCGAAAAGCGTAATCAGAATAACCAGCGATACCGGGATGACTGCATTGTACCACTTCAGCGGCGCGCCGGGCACCGGATCCAGGTTTTCCATATCTTCTTCCTCGGCTGCCGACCGCTTGCGGAACAGCTCGCCGGTCTCCCGCGCCCGGCGCTCCGCCCGGTACATCGCCCCGAAATCGCGCTGCGTATACACCAGCATCAGGATGAACACCAGCGTCATCACCGGATAAAACGAGTACTTCAGCGAGCTGATGAAGATGCCGTAGGCCGTCAGCTCAATCTCCTGCCCGGCCATCGCACTGATCTGTGCAATGCCGTCGTCAATATAGCCCAGCTCTGCGCCAATCCAGGTAGTTATGAAAGCCACCGCAGCCACCGGCGCCGCCGTACTGTCCACAATATAAGCCAGCTTCTCACGCGATACCCGGAAGCGGTCCGTGACCGAGCGCATCGTATTGCCCACGATCAGTGTGTTGGCGTAGTCATCAAAGAAAATCGCCACGCCCAGCAGCCAGGTAATGAACTGCGAGCTGCGGGGCGAACGCGCATAGCGGGAGAACGCTTTCACCACTCCGGCCATGCCGCCGTTGCGCGATATGATGGCCACCATGCCGCCAATCAGCATGGAGAATACGATAATCGACAAATGCCCACTGTCCGCCAGCGCCTGTATCACGTAACGCTCCACTACATCAAACAGGCTGAGCAGTGTGTAGTAAAAAGATTCGATGCGCATCCCCCCGGCAATAAAAGCGCCAATCCAGATGCCGACAAACAGCGACACCACCACCTCTTTAAAGATCAAAGCCAGCAGTATCGCCACCAATGGGGGCAGCAAGGACAGCCACATCGGGATTTGGCGTAAGCGAACCCCGCCGTCGCTGCGCTCCGAAAGGTGGTACAGCCGGTAAGCCGCCGGGCCCGATTTGATCAGCAGCAACTCTCCGCGCGGGCTGCTCTCCTTCGCCAGCCGGGCACGGCCTCCTTCGAAATTGAGGGGCACCGCCTCCCCGCTGATCTGCAAAACCGCCGGCCCGTCCGGTACATCAGCCCGGAATACCAGCGCGCCCGGCTCCGCATTCAGCTCGTACGACCGCAGCGGCATCGGGGCCGGGTCAAGGGTGGGGCCGCCGTCCTGTGCAGCAGTGAAAGTGGTAAGCAGACAACAAAAGAGGAGAAAAAGGAGGTGCTTGAAGTTTTTCATTTTTGCTTTTTATAAATTGAGCCCTTGCGCACGGGTTCGCCCTGTGCTTTGGCACAAAAAACAAAGATTTCGATAATTCACCAATTGCATGATGACGTTGCCCCTGAAAAAAGCTTGCTGCTCCTTTATTTGTATCCTGGCCTTTATGCTCGGAATAAATGCCCAGCCGTACCCCCACTGGGACATCCCATTCACCATTAACGGGCAAAGCCTGCCCTTCGCTACCGCCGGCGGCCTCAACAACCCGCAGCCCAATGAAGTCGACCTCAACGCCGATGGCCTGCTCGACCTCTACGTGCTCGACCGCACCGGTGATGCCCAGCTTACCTTCCTCAATCAGGGAGGCGAATACCGCTATGCACCGGAGTACGCCCGCTACTTCCCGCAGGAAATCGTCGATTGGGTGCTGCTGCGCGATTTTGACGGAGACGGCATCATGGACCTCTTCACACAGGCGCAGGGCTTCACCTTCGCGCAGGGCATCGTCGTGTTCCGTGGCTATTACGAGGATGGCCACATCGCCTTTGAGCGTATGTCTTTCGACCATCCTAATAACATCATCCCCTTCCAGCTGACCAACGGCACCACTACGCAGTTGTACGTCAGCAACGTCGACTACCCGGCTATCGACGACATCGACTGCGATGGGGACCTCGATATCCTGACCTTCAATCCCAGCGGCGGTTTCGTCGAGTTCTACGCTAACCAATCCGTTGAGGAAGGCTACGGGCTGGACAGCCTGATCTTTGAGCTGGAAGAGGAATGCTGGGGCGGAATGTTTGAAAATGCTATCGACCAGCAGGTTGGCCTGGCAGATGCGCCCGGCGAGTGCTTTGATCAGCTCAATGGCCCGGAAATAGTAGTACGCCACCCCGGCTCCACCCTGCTGACCCTGGACCGCGACGGCGATGGCGATAAAGATCTGCTGCTCGGCGACATCACCTTTTCCACCCTCAACTTCCTGACCAACGGCGGCGACTGCGATCAGGCCTGGCTCAACGAGCAGGAGCTCAACTTCCCCAGTCAGGGCGTCACCGCTGAGATCCCTATCTTCCCGGTTTCCTTCCTGGCCGACGTCAACTTCGACGGCAAGCGCGACCTGCTCGTAGCGCCCAATGCCGTCAACCAGTCTGAAGATACCGAAATGCTCTGGCTCTACACCAATCAGGGCAGCAGCGCTCAGCCGGATTTTGTCTTTCAGCAGCGCGATTTCCTGGTCGGCCAAATGCTGGATTTCGGCACTGGCAGCAGCCCGGCTTTTGTCGACTATAATGCGGATGGCCTGCTCGACCTCGTTGTCGGCAATGAAGGGCGTTTTCAGCCGCAGGGCGAAAAGGACAGCCGCCTCTTCCTGTTTGAAAATACCGGCACTCCGACCAGCCCCGCCTTTGAGCTCGTAGACGATGACTACCTGGGCCTCAACGCCTTCGACGAATTTGCCAATTTCACTCCTGCTTTTGGCGACCTCGACAGCGACGGCGACCTCGATATCGTCGTTGGTGAACTCCTGGGGCGCCTCTTCTACGCCGAAAACACCGCCGGCCCCGGCAACCCGCTCGCCTTCGGCCCCTGGCAATACGAATACATGGATATCGATGTGGGCACCCTTGCCGTCCCCTTCCTTGCCGATCTTGACCGCGATGGCCTGACTGACCTCATTATTGGCGAGCGTACCGGCAATATCAATTTCTTCAAAAATGTTGGCACCCCTTCTGAGCCTTCCTTCAATCCCAGCGCAGAAACCGCCCCTAACATCTTGGCGCTCGGCAACATCAATACCGCTACACCGGGCAGTATTTCCGGCTATTCCGCCCCTGTCCTGCTCGACCAAAACGGCGAATTTGTCCTCGCCACCGGTACCCAGCAGGGCGTCGTCAAGTTTTATAACCAAATCGACGGCAACATCGACGGCGTATATTCGCTGGACAGCCCCGCTATGGGCGGCATCGACATCGGCAGCCGCTCCCGCCCCG
>CAJXXJ010000376.1 GCA_913062745.1 uncultured Phaeodactylibacter sp. | reverse complement strand
GGCTTCCCAGCGGGCAGCAGCACTATCAGCCAGCGTCATAGCCACTGCGGTGTAGGCGTCTTCTCCGGCTGTGCGGTAGTGTAGTTGTGCATCCAGAATGCCGGAGCGGTGCTTGACAATCGCAAAGGTTTCATATTCCCCCTCCAGCTGCTCGGTATCCCGCAGTTTGGGGTGCGCAATCCAGAGCGGGTCCGCAACGCCCACCAGCTTGGTGATGCAGTGGATAGCCCCGAGCCGGGGGATGATATCGTTGCAGTCGATCCCGACAATATTATAGCCCGGCATGGCTTCCTCGTACAGGCGCAGGGCTACGGTATCGTATTTTTCTTCATAAACCGGCACCAGCACCGTACCATTAATAATGAGAGAGTTGGTGTAGGTCCGGTAATCTCCGTTCTGATCGGGGTAGCGGTCCTGCGCATCAGGCGGCATCGGCAGGCGCAGGATGTTGTAGGTATTGCCGAAAGGCGTAGGCACTTCATTGCGCAGGTACTCGATGTTGGCCTCTATCTGCGGGCCATCGGAGACGCCCTCCGGGTATTCGCCTATGAAGACCGTCTCCTCGTCAATGAAGCGCATGTGCATGTCGAGGTGGGAAATGACATCGTAGGGCAGGTTGGGGAATTTCACATAACGGTCCGCCCCCATAAAAAGGAGGGCCAGCTCGTCGATTTCCGCTTCGGTCAGGCTGGGGTTTTCTTCCAGCACCAGATCGGAAGAGAAGATGGTGCCCATGCCGTCGCGCAGGTTGTTGCCGCCGGCGTGCACCCAGCGGTAGGGCTCCTCGGATGCTTCGTAGACGGGCAGCCCCATGTATTCAGCGATAAAAGCCGGAATTTTGTCGTCGCGGGTCCGCCAGGGCCGGTTGTACTCGTAGTCCGAAATCATCAGGCTGTCCACATCATTATGGTAGATGGTCCAGGGCCCGTAGTCGCGAATCCAGATACTGTCGTATTCCGCCTCCAGCACCTCTACCTGATCCATCGGCACACCGCCGGACTGCAGGTAGCTGCTTACGGCACTGACGTTTTGCGCAAAGACGATGACCTTGCACTCTTCCGAGCCGTGGCGGATGATTTCGCGCAGCAGCTCAGCGTGCTGGTTTTCCCAGCTTACGAGCAGCGCCTGCACCTCTTCCCATTCGGCCATCAGGCGTACCGGTGCCGGCGGCGGGACGTTATTTCGGCTTCCCAGCAGGGTGAAGTCAACCTCTCCCGAGCGCCATTCCGGCTGCATGCCGGGAACCTGCCGCACACTCGGAAACGGCTGCTGCGCCACTGTGCTCAGCGCAAAAAATAAGATCAGAATGCTGGTAAAACTTGCTCTCATAAAAAAAGATTGTGTCTTTCGGTAAGCGGATATGCCCCTAAAGATACGGTTATGCCCACACAGTTGCAGCTTGCTTTCGCAAATAAGCCCGCCCGGCGTCGGCAAAATTACTTATTATGCATCCAACTAACTGGCCTATGACCTTCACGGAAAGCGAGCTCCAATTCAATTTCGACCACAGCTGGGCGGTACACAAGTACGACACCCACCGCTTTTACCAGGGCCTCAGCGGCGCCGGGCTGAGCGGAGTGGACTTTATAGGCATAAGAGAAGGGCAGCTCTATTTGTTTGAAGTCAAAAACTATCAGCGGCGCAAGCAGTGGCAGCAGGAGAACCCCTTCCACACCATCCGGGACAATCCGGCCGGGCTGAGTGCGGCTTTCGCCAAAAAAGTGGAAGACAGCCTGCTGGCTATTGATGCTATCGGGCAATATTACCACCGCAGCTGGCTCTTCCGGCTGTTTAAACAATACCTGCTGCGGCAACCTCCCGCCCGGATGGAGCCTGCGTTTTGGGCGCAAGCCTACCAATTGCTCGACTTCCCGGAGCGTATACATGCCGTGCTTTGGCTGGAAACCGAACAAGCACAGCCGGCCCTGCGTAAGGAACTACAGGAGCAAATACAGAATTTGCTTACTGCTGATTTTTTGTTGCTGGGAGCGGGCGAAAACCGCCTTCCAGGTGTGCAGGTGCAGCTCGTACACATGAAAAATGCCGATGGCCGGTAAAGGCTGCGTGAAGAGCTGGCGGAAAAAAATGATTCAGGAGCACACAAAACTGGTAATCATAAGCTCTGATAAAAGTTGGCTAACTTCATGTCCGCCAAATAACTAATCCATAAATCCCGTATGATGAAATTTCTGCGAAAGCTGGATCGCATTTTCAACCGGATCAGCCGCACCATTCAGGAAGTGCTGGGCATGAAGCCCAATTGGCCGATACTCATTGCCCCCTATAAAGGCTATGGCAAGGACAAGCAGGTGCTGCTGCGGGGAAGGGTCATCAAGGACCGCCGGATCGTGAAGGGGGAGGTGGACTCCACCTGGCGGGCCCTGCTCAACAATTACAAACGCTTCAACAGCCGCGAGGTGGCCGGCGCAGAGGTGCACATACAGATTAATGGAGACCAGTTTAGCGTGCGCACGGATGCCGAGGGCTATTTCTTCCTCAACGAGGAGCTCAGCCAGCCTCTGCCACCTACAAAAGACCAATGGCACGAAGCCCGCTTGTGGCTGACAGAGACGCCGCGCCGCCAAATCGATGCACAATCCACCGGCCAGGTACTAATCCCGGATGAAGAGGCTAAGTTCGGCTTCATCAGCGATGTGGATGACACCATACTCAAAACTGACGTCACCTCCGCCCTGAAGCTGCGGGTGCTCTACCATACTTTTTTGAAAAGCGCCGACCTGAGACAGTCCTTCGGGCAGGCCGCTTCCTTTTTTCAGGCGCTGCGCTGCGGCTTGTCTGACCACCCGGTCAATCCGGTTTTCTACGTCTCCAACAGCCCGTGGAACCTGTATGACCTGCTCGATGAATTCCTGATGCTCAACGACCTGCCGGATGGCCCGATACTGCTGCGCGACTTCGGCATCCCCTACAAGGAGCGCCCGGAGGACTACCGAGGGCATAAGCATGAGAGTATCATCCGTATTCTGAAGACCTACCCCAGCCTGCCCTTTGTGCTCATCGGCGACAGCGGGGAAAACGACCCCTACATTTACGAAGATGTGGCCCGGGAGTTCCCCGACCGCATCATCGCCATATACATCCGCGATGTACGCTCCATCCGCCGGGCCCGGCGGATAAAGGAATTTATCGAACAGACCGGCGTAGATATGCAGCTTGTGCAGAACTACGGCGAAGCCGCAAAAGATGCGGCCGGGCGGGGGCTGCTGAGCTACGACCGCTTCCAGCAGTACCGCCCGAAGTAAGCCGCTTTACTGCCCTTACTGACTTACCGGCAGCCCAATGCTCGTGCCGTCCGGTATCTGCGCGCCCTTCTTGAGGACAATCACGCCATCGCGCACCACATAGAGGTCCTTTTCCGTGTCCGGCAGTTCTGATCCGCCTTTGATGGTCACCTTATCGCCGATCCGGCAATTTTTATCTATGATCGCGTGCTGTATCAGGCAGTCCTTTCCAATACCCATCGGATACTCCACCTGTTCCATTTCTTCCATCGTCTCGTAGTAGTCATTACCCATGATGACCGCCTCCGATATCTCGGTGCCTTCATCGATGCGGGAACGGATACCCACCACCGACCGCTCAATTTTCTTGGCGTGGATGATGCAGCCTTCCGCAATAATAGCCTTGTTGAACCAGGTACCGAACACCTTAGAGGGCGCAAGCAGGCGCGGGCGCGTGTATACGGTTTTGTCGTTGTCGAACAGGTTGAAGTCCGGAATATTATCCGTCAGCGCGATGTTGGCCTCAAAGAAAGAATGTATGGTACCAATATCCGTCCAGTACTCATCGAAAGCATAGCTCGCCACCTTGAAGCCGCTCTCGATTGCAATCGGGATAATTTCTTTTCCGAAATCCGTAGCTTCCGGATTTTCGTCAAATAGCTGCTCCAGAAACTTCCGCTTGAAAATGTAAATGCCCATGGAGGCCAGGTAATGCTTACCCTTATCGGCATACTCCTGCGGCACCACCGATTTCCAGTCGGGCAGCAGCTCCGGGCCTGGCTTTTCGGTAAAGTCATCGATAAAGCCTTCCGCATTCACTTTCATAATACCGAAGGCCGGAGCGTCTTTATCGGTCACCGGGATGGTAGCGATAGTCAGGTCTGCCCCCTGATCGATATGGTAATCGGCCAGTTTGCGGAAATCCATCTGGTAGAGCTGGTCACCGCTGAGGATGAGGATGTAGTCATGCTCATGGGTGCGCAGGTGGTGCATGGACTGTCGCACCGCATCCGCTGTGCCCTGAAACCACCCCTGGCTTTTGGGCGTCTGCTCCGCCGCCAGGATGTCCACGAAGCCGTGGGAGAACATATCAAAGTTGTAAGTATTCTTGATATGCTGGTTCAGGCTGGCTGAATTGTACTGCGTGACCACAAACATGCGGCGCACTCCGGAATTCAGGCAGTTGGAAATAGGAATGTCAATAAGCCGGTACTTGCCGCCGATCGGCACAGCCGGCTTGGAACGCTCACTCGTCAGCGGATAGAGGCGCGTGCCGGCACCGCCACCGAGGATCAGGCTGATCATTTTTATCATAGGGTTTGTCGTTTTTTCAGTTAGGAGATCGTTATTGCAAGGCGCATCAGGGCGTCATTTCGTCATAAATCTGCTGATAGTCTTTAGCCGACCGCTCCCA
>CAJXXJ010000375.1 GCA_913062745.1 uncultured Phaeodactylibacter sp. | reverse complement strand
GGCTTGTTCCTGCTGCAAGAGTGGGCTCTGCCCCCGCAATTTTGGCTGACCGGTAGTCTGCGCTGGGACTACAACCGGCTGCGCGCCGAAGACTTCTTCCTGAGCGATGGGGATGATTCCGGCGGCCGCCGTTACCGCAACCTGAGCCCTTCGCTGGGCATCAGCTACGAATGGCGGCCTGCTCAGTTTCTGTATGCCAACTACAGCTACAGCTTCGAAACGCCAGCGCTGAGCGAGCTGTCTGCCAATCCAGAGGGCGGCGGCTTTAATACCTCGCTCAATCCTCAAAGGGCATACAACACAGAAGCAGGCGGCAAAGGGCAGCTTTCCGGCGGCTGGAGTTATCAGCTGGCCGCTTTTTACATCGCTTTACAGCAGGAGTTGCAGCCTTACGAATTGCCGGGGCAGCCAGGGCGGGTGTTTTTTCGCAACGCAGGGCGGTCGGAGCGCCTGGGCATAGAAGCAGCGCTGCAGTGGGAATCCCGCAGCCCCTGGTCCGCCAATGCATCGTACACCTATTCGCATTTTCAGTACCGGGACTATCAGCTGAGTGGGGCCGACTTTTCCGGTAATTTTTTGCCCGGTATCCCGGAGCATCAGGCGTGGGCGGCCTTGTCCTATGATTATTCCCGGCAAGGCTCCCTTACCGTTGAAGGGCGCTACCTGTCTGAAATATTTGCCAATGATGCGAATACAGCAGCAGCAGATGACTACCTGCTACTAGGGCTGCGCGCCTCACAATCATGGCAGTGGGGCAGCTGGCGAGGGCAGTTGTTTGGAGGCGTCAATAACCTGTTGGATGCCTCCTACCAGGCGAATGTGCGGCTGAATGCCTTTGGCGGGCGCTACTTCGAGCCGGGGCAAGCACGCAATTACTACATTGGGGTTTCTGTAAAAATAGGAGGGGATAAGGCGTCAGAGAAAGATCACCTTTAAAATGGTGCTAAACACGGCCAGTAAAATCGCCAGAAAGAAAGCAGATTTGAAATTGTTGATGGAAAAGCCTTTCAGAAAATGTGCAGCAAGCAGCAGCAGGGCAGCATCCACTACAAAAGCGAACAGGCCCAGCGTCAGCCACCGCAGGGGAGTGGTTAGAAAATCAAGCACGCTGCCCAGGGTGGCATTCAGTAAAGACAATACGATCGCAATCAGCAGTGCGCGTACGAAGTCCTCAATTTTTACTCCCTTCAGAAAATGGGCACCGGCCATAAGCGCCAGGGCACTAAGGAGCGTCCGGAGTATCCAGTTGTTGCCTAAAAGGCCGCTGTCCAATAATAAGGTATCCATTATTGGCATTCTTTAAGCTGCTGTCGCAAATCTTCAATAGCTTGGTCCCGCTGCTGCAGCTCCTTACGCAATTGCTCAATTTCCTGCTGCAGGGCTTCTGTATCTGCTGCCACCGTTTTTGCCGGCTCCGCACTCGCCTTTTCCTTAGGTTTTTTCGGGGCAGCTTGGCTGTCGCTGTTCAGCTCAATACCGGTCATTTGCTCGAAATTGCTGATGGGGTCTTCACCATTAATATAGGAAGCACCGGCAAAGGCCAGCGGGACGATGATGATCATCGCCAGCAGGAAGCGGGCAAAGGGCGTGACTTTTCTTTTGGGCATGGTTGAATTTTTTGATACTACAAAGATAAGAGCAGACTGCGGTTGCGTCCACTAATTTCTACACAGTCCTGCGTATTTCAGATTAAAGCGCGCAGATCAGGCTTTTTCAAACACCAGCACCCAATCTTCACCAGTATTCTTTTCCCGCTTCAGCTTAAACCCGTTGCGCTCCAGCCAGTATTCGATAGAAGGCTTCGGGATAAGCCCGACGCGCGTAAGCCCCCGCTTCTTTAGCGTTTTGTCGTCCGTATCCCGTTCCACTATTACTAAGCGGCCGGTAGGCTTCAGCGACTGATGTATGGACTGCAGGATGTCGTCTTTATGCTCCAGAGCAGCAAAGTCGTAGCGCATCAGCAACAAGTCAAGGGCTTCCCCCTCTAGCTTGATGCTCTTTTTACGGCTCTGTACCATAGTAATATTGCTGCCCTCCGAAACCTGGTCGGTGCTCTTGATATACGATAAAATGGGAGACCTAAAGGCAGGGTCCGGTTCTATAGCATACACCTGCAGGCCGGGCCAGCCAGTGGCCATGAGCAGGCAGGACAGCCCTGTTCCCGGGTTATACTCCGCTATACGCATGCCAGGCTGCAGGCCATACTCCGGAAATTCCCGGAAGAACGGGCACTTCGGGCTGGTAGCAAACGGATATCTGGCCTTTAGCACCTCCTCGCTCGTTAAAAGCAGCAGCAGGCGGTTGCGCCGCAGGTCTTTGGCTTCTTGGTCTGAGAGCCTGATGACAGATTCGCCCAGGCAGCTTCGCATAGCGCGTTGTATCTGACGGGCGTCGAAGTCAGGATAAGCCAGCTCCTGGCAGGAATTGGAAAGGAAGAAAAACTGTACTTCCGAAAGGATGCCTATGTTAGCCCACTTTTCGTAAAGTGCGGACCCCTGCACGAATATCCGGTCGCCACAGACCTCGTCCCGGATTTTATTGATCGCCAAAATAAGCGAGGTGTTGGCAGCGCGGTCCTGGCTCAATACAGTGGAAGCAGAAAAAAGCAGCGCGATGGAAAGTGTGTAAGTGAGCACAATTTTCATATTGTCTGTCCGTATTCTTGCGTTAATAGTCTTACAATATACTAAATCCTGTTGCTAAAATACAGTATTCCCTAATTTCCGTGTCGGGCAGGAAGGCCGAAAGCCTCCATTCCGGCAAAGCGCATTATTTTCAGCCTTGACTTAAAAAGCAGGAAGTGAATTGCCTACTTTTGCATACAAAGCCATCACTATGCCAGAAGCCTATCTGTACGAGGCCGTGCGTACTCCCCGCGGGAAGGGGAAAGCAAGCGGAGCCCTGTACGAAATCAAGCCCACCCATCTGTTAGCAGCTCTGCTCCGCGGGTTGCAGCAACGTACCGGCCTGCAGGATGAGCAGGTGGACGACACCATAATCGGTTGTGTAACTCCTATTGATGATCAGGGATATAATGTAGCGCAGGCAGCGTTGCTCCAAGCCGGTTGGAACAACAGCGGAGGCAGTATGCAGATCAACCGCTACTGTGCTTCCGGGCTCGAAGCCATCAACCTGGCAGCCATGAAAATCCGGGCAGGCTGGGGCAGGCTGGTGCTGGCCGGCGGAGGGGAGAGCATGAGCCGCGTGCCGATGGGCAGTGATGGCGGCGCGCTGCTGAATGACCCTGCGCTGATTTCCGGAGTCCGTTATTTGCCGCAAGGCGTGGCAGCAGACCTGATCGCCACGCTCGAAGAGTTTAGCCGGGAGATGGTAGACGGCTACGCCTATCAGTCTCAACGCAGAGCACAGCATGCAGCTGCCGCCGGGTACTTTGACCGCTCCATTATTCCTATTTATGATCAAAATGGCCTGCTGGTGCTCGACAAAGACGAGCATCCGCGTGTGGGCATTCAGCTGGAAGATTTGTCCCGGTTGCGGCCCGCATTCCGCCGTATGGGGGAGCAGGGCTTCGACGCTATGGCACTGCAGCGCTACCCGGAGCTGCCCGCTATTCAGCATGTGCACACGGCCGGCAACTCCTCCGGTATCGTAGATGGTGCGGCGCTGGTACTGGTAGGAGCTCATAAGGCCGGGCAGGAGTTGGGCCTTCGCCCGCGTGCCAAAGTGCGGGCAGCGGCTACGGCTTCAGTAGACCCCACCATCATGCTCACCGGGCCCGCTCCTGCTGCCCGAAAGGCGCTGAAGCAGGCCGGCATGCAAATCGGTGATATTGACCTCTGGGAATGTAATGAAGCCTTTGCTTCCGTGGTGCTCAAATTTCAAAAAGAGCTGGAGCTGGACGACGCCCGGATCAACGTCAATGGTGGCGCTATCGCGATCGGCCACCCGATCGGGGCCTCCGGCACGCGCGTGCTCGTCACACTGCTGCACGAGATGGGGCGGCGCGATGCGCACAAGGGTCTTGCCACCCTGTGCATCGGCGGTGGTCAAGGTGTCGCCCTGGCCGTCGAGCGCTGATCGAACAGAACATAGTGGTGCCCTGCGCCCGGACACGCCACTTCACCGTGGCGGCGGACGGGGCACCACGTAAACCAAGGCAAGGGGAACACCATGACTGAAGCAGCTCACAACAAGCGCGTTATCAAGAAGTACCCTAACCGACGCCTCTACGACACCAGCGAAAGCAAATACGTCACGCTTGCCGACGTACGCGAACTCGTCCTCGAGGGCGTGCCGTTCTGCGTGATCGACAAAAAGACCGAAGAAGACATCACCCGCAGCATCCTTTTGCAGATCATCATCGAGCAGGAAGATTCCGGCGAACCGATCTTCACCACCGATGTGCTCGAGAAGTTCATCGGCTACTACGGCAATTCGGTGCAGGGCATGGCCTCGGACTTTCTGACCAACGCCATGGCAATCTTCCAGTCACAGCAGGAAGCCATGCAGGAAAAAATGCAGGAAGCCCTTACGGTGAACCCGATGTCCGACGCCTTCAAGAGCATGACCCAGCGCAATATGGAGGTCTGGCAGCAAATGCAGGACAACTTCATGCGCGCGGCTGGGCTTGAGAGCGGCACGGGCACCGCGAAAGAGAAAGAAAAAGACGCCGACTGAATCCCACACGGCGCCCTCCG
>CAJXXJ010000374.1 GCA_913062745.1 uncultured Phaeodactylibacter sp. | reverse complement strand
CCATTTTTTTCTAGTCACTTGCTCATCCAGCAGCAGCGCCTCCGCCAGCACTTCCAGCAGTGGCTCCTCCCGGATATCCTCCGTCCGGTGGTATATCACCCCGGCCACCATCTTGCGCCCCCTCGACTGAAGCAGCCCCTGCTCATTGGACAGCTCCAGGCCCCGCAGGAATGCCAGCTCAATGCCGCCCGCCCGCGGATTGGTGTAGCAGACCCAGGAGCGGCAGTAGAAAAACGGGATGTTGTAGCGAATTTTGGCGCTCATGCCCGGCTGCGCCATGATGAGCGGATATAAATAGTCAAGTACGGCCTGCTCTACTGCCGGGCGGTCCAGGATGTATGCCTCCACTGCGTCCATCAGTCTTGTTTTTTCTGGCCGCTTTCGTCCCGTTCTACTGTTTTGTGATCCTCCATAGCGTAGAGCACGCCACGGATGGGGATGCGCAGCCACTCCGGGCGGGCGTTCATTTCGTAGCCCACCTCGTAGATCGCTTTCTCCAGTATATAGATGCGCAGCAGCAGTTGCAGGGCCTCCTGGTCTTCCGGGATAAAGTCATAGCCCTTTGCCGTATCGAGGTAAGCCGACAGGAAGTACTGGCTGACGTAGTGGAACCACTGATTGGCCCAGGACTCCAGCAGCGGCATATCGCTTTCGCGGTAATTCTGATTGAGCACCAGCTGCCCGAATGCGGCATAGTGGAAAGAGCGGATCATACCAGCCACATCCTTGAATGGCGTCCGCTTCAGCCGCCGCTCGCTGATGGAGTACATCGGTTCTCCCTCAAAGTCGATAATATAAAAATCACGCCCGTTGAACAGCACCTGCGCCAGGTGATAATCACCGTGTACCCGCGTCTTGGTCGTGTCGATTTTATTATCGTAGATCTGCCGGAAGCAGTCCATAATATCATCCTTGATGTTCAGGATCTTCCGGGCTTCTGCTGCAATGTGGTCCGGCAGCTGTGACATCCGGCGGCTCAGGGCAGTCAGTTTTTCATTGACGAGCTTACGGTGCTGAGAGTAGACGGAGCGCTGATAGTTGTGGGTAAAGCGCTCGGGCGCAAAGTCCGGGTCTTCCTGATCAGAAGCCAGCGCAATGTGCATTTGTGCGGTACGTACGCCCAGGAGCGTTGCCCGCTCGTGGATGACGCTGCCGATCAGCCGCTGCAGCTGCTCCGGGGTCTGGTCAAAGTAGACCCGCTCGCCCTTCACGAGGGGCGGCAGCGGCTCATTGCGGTTCACTTTGGAAAGCACCTTGTCGTAGTAGCGGTTGAGCGCCTCGAGCATCATGGTCCAGGCTTCGCCCTGATTGGGGATTTTGTTTTGTAGCAGCCCGAGTATGGTGAAGGTCTTCTCCACATTATCCTCAAACTGAATGCCGCCGCCGTAGCGCGGAGAGTTTTCAAAACCGGTACGTTCCGAAAGGAAGCGGACGAGCTCCAGGTCCGGGTTGATGTCAGTATCGAGCTTCCGGTAGATTTTGAAAAAGAACTGATCGTTGTAAATGACCGAGGTGTTGCTCTGTTCCGCACGCAGCACTTCCGAGCTGACGTCTTCGCGTTCTACCTGCAGTTCATCCAGAATTTTGCCCGACTCGAAGGTCAGCCTGCCGGCCTGCACGTTGACGCTCTCCCTGGTTTTGATGCGCCAGAAGAGCTCATTGCGGAAGCCCTCTTCGTAGATCGCATCGATGAGGATGCCCTCGTGCTCCGGTGTTTTCAGGTAGCAGACCACGCTCTGCGGCTCGTTTTTCAGAAAGCGTACAATATCCTCGGCGGCCGTCAGGAAAGTGATGGGCAGGAAGTAAGTCTCCGGAAGCCCATCGGTATAGCGCGCCCGGATATTGAGGAAATAGGCTGGCCGCCCCTCCACATCTATACGCGGGAAATGGCTGATATTTAGCGAGACAATCTTCTTTGATTTCCCGCCAAACCAGCGGCATGCCTGCAGGTAGGAGGGGAGTATACGCTTCTCAAACCGACGCTTGGTAGTATAGTTGTCGAATGCTTCGCCCCATTCCACCTCCGATTCCAGCTCGGGCACTGCCCGTTCCTTAGGCAGCTCATTCGGCTCTTCGCTGTGCTCCAGCAGGAACCAGTAGTAGCCGTAGGGGCCGATGGTAAACTTGTACGGCGCTTCGCCGATTTCAAAAAACTTATTCTGGCTGAATATTTCTGTAGGCTGGATGCCCTGATAGCGCTTCAGATTGAGCTCCACAGCCTGGGAAAATTTAGAAAGATTGGCCACCACCAGGATGCTTTCTCCGGCGTAGGAGCGCAGGAACGACATTACCTTGGAGTTGGCGGAGTCCAGAAATTCACAATTACCGTGGCTGAATGCCTTAAGGCGCTTGCGCATCGCGATAATATTCTTCATCCACCACAGCAGAGAGGAGGAATTGCGGTTTTGTATTTCCACATTCACAGCCTCGTAGCGGTAGAGCGGGTCCCGGATGACCGGCAGGAACAGCTTCTGCGGGTTGGCGGTGGAGAAACCAGCATTGCGGTCCGCATTCCACTGCATCGGCGTACGTACGCCGTTGCGGTCGCCGAGGTAGATGTTGTCGCCCATGCCGATTTCATCACCGTAATAGATGACGGGCGAGCCCGGCAGGCTGAACAGCAGGCTGTTGAGCAGTTCAATTTTACGGCGGTCGTTGCCCAGCAGCGGAGCCAGGCGGCGGCGGATGCCCTCGTTGATTTTTGCGCCGTGGTCCTGTGCCAGCACCTTGTACAGGTAGTCGCGCTCCTCTTCAGTGACCATAGAGAGCATAAGGTCATCGTGGTTGCGCAGAAAGAGGGCCCACTGTGCGTTTTCGGGTATCGTTGGTGTCTGCTCCAGGATATCTATAATCGGGTAGCGGTCTTCCGTCTGCAGCGCCATATAGAGGCGGGGCATGAGCGGGAAGTGGTAATTCATATGGCATTCATCGCCTTCTCCGTAGTATTCGGCGGCTTCCTCCGGCCAGAGGTTCGTTTCTGCTACCAGGATGCGGCCCGAGTGCTTCCGGTCTACGTAGGACCGAAGTTCTTTGATGTACTCATGCACCTGTGGCAGATTTTGGCAGTTAGTGCCTTCCTCCCGGAAGAGGAACATCACGGAGGTGAGCCGTAAGCCATCCACGCCCAGGTCGAACCAGAAATCGATCACTTTGCGTATTTCCTCCCGTACGGCCTCATTGTTGTAGTTCAGGTCGGCCTGATGGCTGTAGAAGCGGTGCCAGTAGTAGGACTTGGCCACATTATCCCACTCCCAGTTGGAGTTTTCGTAATCGCTGAAGATGATTTCCGCATCGCTGTATTTCTCCTGATCCTGGCTCCAGACATAGAAGTCCCGCTCGGAGGAGCCCTCTGCTGCCCGCCGCGCCCGCTGAAACCACTCGTGCTCCGTAGAGGTATGGTTCATGATAATATCGATGACGATGCGGATATTGCGTTTGTGGGCTTCTTCCAGCAGTTGGCGGAAATCGTCGAGATTACCAAAATGCGGGTGTACGCTTTTAAAATCTGACACATCATAACCATCGTCTTTCAGCGGCGAGTCATAGAAAGGCAGGAGTGCGATGCAGCTGATGCCTAAATCCTCCAGGTAGTCCAGTTTTTGGATGAGGCCCTGAATATCTCCGGTGCCGTCTCCGGTACTGTCGTAGAAGGCGTGAATAGGCAGCGCGTAAAAGATGCTGTCTTTAAACCAGTTAGGATTGTTCTCCGTGCTCATTGGTCATTCGTTGGTTACAATTGGCGAGTGAGTGTTAAAGAAAGCAAATTAATGCTGCTTATGAAACGTAAATAGCAAAATTTGTGTGGTCATTTATGCAGATTGGGCACAATTAAGCCGATAGCGGCTCCCACCACATAGCCCACCACTACGTCAGTGGGGAAATGCTTGCCGGCTTTGACACGCAGGAAGCCGGTTAGGGCCGGCAGAGTAGCCGCAGATGCCCAGAGCAGCTCCTTGCGGCGCATGCCGGGATTGTTGTTGACGAAAGTCTGCGCGGTGAAGAAGGAAAGCGCCGCTGCATTAGAGGTATGCCCGGAGAAAAAGGAGAGCCGCGTTTCAGGGTCTACCCGCAGCTCCTGCCCGGTGAAGGGGTTGTAGGCATAAGGCCTTTCCCGGCGCACGGTAGATTTCACGAGCCGGGTAATGCCGTTGGTAAGCAGCAGCGTTTCCAGCCACATGATGCTGACCGTGCCGTACTCCTGCCGCGAAGGCTCATCAGCCAGTAGTAGCAGAGGCGACAGGATGGAAGCGCGCAGGCCAATATCGCTGCCCAGCCGGGCGAAATCGCTGTCCTGCCAGGTAGAAATGCGGTCGAAGCGGTTGAGCAGCAGCGGGTCGAGTTCTCCCAGCTCATCCTCGGTCAGGGGGAGTACTTTATCCTGTAGAGGAATACTGATGCCGTAAGTCAGGCCTCCGAGCAGCACCATGCCTCCGTCCACTTCCCAGCTTAGGCTGTGCACCTGTGCCGGGCTGCTTAGTGGCATCAGCCAAAGGAGTAAAAATGCGAGTAATACGATAGGGGTTGTCGTGGGTCTTTCCATATGCAATTGAAGCTCTGTAGCTGGAATGATGTTCGTTTTCTGCCAGAATATAGTAGATTTGAGCAGCAAGCCGATTAATTCCGGTGATAATTTTTATTTCGGAACCCTTACATCAAGACTAAAACCTATGGCTGGCCCC
>CAJXXJ010000373.1 GCA_913062745.1 uncultured Phaeodactylibacter sp. | reverse complement strand
GCTCTGAAGGCCTGCCCGCTCTTGGTATGCCCTCGGCCTCTCTGGCCCGCCCTACCTTGCAGGTGCTGAAGTTAGCCACCGTATTCCTTTGGAAACCCCTCGATCCGTTTAAGCTGATGGAGTTCGTCTCCCTGGCAGTCAAACCGCTGGAGCAGGAGCTCTCCAACCGTATCGCAGACCATATGTCGCAGATGCCGGGCCTGGACAGTGACAGCTGGAAGCGGATGATCGCGCAGTACTTCGAGGAAATGGAAGCGCGGGCTGCTTACGATGACCGGATCGACCTGAACCGCATCCGGGATCAGTACCGCTTTTGGTTCCGGCGGCAGCGCTACGACATCAGCGGGCGCGTACCCCGCGAAGAAGCGATTGCGGTATTCAACTACCTGCAAAACTGGGCGAAGGAGTGCTTTGACGAAAACGAAAAGAAAAACAGCTCGCTGCTCGTGTTGCAGGAGCAGGCCCGCCGCATTCGGGAATTGCTGCTGGCCCTGCCAGAGGAAGCCCTCACCCATCTTGAGCTGGAGCGGGTGGTACGTACTATTTATGAGCCCGCCCCGGTACAGCTGGAGGAGCGGGAACAGGGCGCGCCCGACTACACGAGCCGCGCCGGTGCCGTATGCGGGCCGGTGCCTTCGTTGGTTTGGTGGGACTTTACGCAATCAGAGGCCGAGCACTTTTTCTCGCGTTGGTATCAGCCAGAGTCAGACTATCTGCAACAGCACGGCATACTGCTGCAGGGGCCGGAAGCAGAAAACCAGCTGCAGCTTTGGCAAAGGCAGCAGCCTATACTGCGCACTACGCAGCGCCTGCTGCTGGTCATCCCGCAGTACGTCAACGGGCAGGAGCGCAACCCTCATCCACTGATGGGCGATCTGGAAGCCAAATGCAAAAACCTGGAGCGGGCCACTCTGGATATGGATACCGAGGAGGGCAGGGAGGCCTTTGCCCCTTACCTGCAATTACCGGCTTACGAGCCTTTGGAGGCCCGTCAGTTAGGCCGCCCGAAGCCATTTATACAGATCCGGCGTTATCTCAACCGCTTGCAGGCCCGGGAGCAGGAGAGCTTCAGCAGCCTGCGCGATTTGTTTTATTACCCGTATCAGTGGGTGTTCCGGCACAAGGTCCGGTTGCGGCAGCCGGCCCTGCTGAGCATCGTCAAAGACCATACCCTGTTTGGCAATCTTGCCCACCGCTTCTTTGAACGCCTGCTGGAGCAGGAAGGCGTACACCGCTGGGCGCAGGAACAGGTGGAAGCCTTTATCGATGCGGAGCAGGCTGATTTGTTGCAGAAAGAAGGAGCAGTATTATTGCTCTACGGCAGAGAGCCCGAGCGCACTGCATTTCTGCAAAAGGTCAAGCTTTCCGCCTGGAGCCTGATCCGGCATATGCAGGAGAATGGCTGGCAGGTGGAAGCCACCGAAGCGCCGCTGGAAGGAGAGCTGTTCGGCCTGAAAATCGTAGGCCGGGCAGATTTGCTGCTGCGCCGGGGGGAGGAGCGTGCCGTGCTGGACCTCAAGTGGCGGGGCCGCCGCCGCCGGGAAGAGCTCATCCGCAATGAGGAGGACCTGCAGCTGGTCATTTATGCGAAAATGGCCGGCAACGGGCAGGGCTGGGCGAATACCGCATTCTATATTATGGAAGAAGGGCAGCTGGTAGCACGTAACAATTATGCCTTTCAATCCGTAATAGGAGTAGCGCCTGATGCAGACGCACTGGAAGTCAATCAGCGGGTGCTGCAGCGTATGGCTGCCACGTACGAATGGCGAATGCAACAAATTGTACGCGGGCAAATAGAGGTGCGCTGTGCACAAACGCAATCGGAGCTGGAAGAAGCCTATGCGGATGCGCCGCTGCTGGACCTGCTCGAAATGAAGACGGAGGACGCTCCGTTTGACGACTACCGGGCTCTGATCAAGCTGCTGGAATAGAAGGACATACGCCGCATATCCTGTCAAATGTACAAGTACGGGCAGGCTTAGCGGGTAAATTTTAAATGGAGTCCTTTTTTTATAGGAAAAAATATAATAACTTCGCTAGCGATAAAACAGTCCTGGCAAACACTACTTAACGGGCTATCTGCAACAGTTTTGAAAAGCCGTTAACAGCCAGAAAGCCGGCTCCGGAACCAAATTTTTGGGCCCTGGGTCAGCAAAGAAACCTACTCACACTCCTACGATGATACGCCGGGCAGGCACAAGATAACATGTACGCTGCCCGCACTTACCCCTCGTATGGTTACTTTACTTTTCGGCTGAAGCATTATTCCTGTTTGGAATAGGAACAACCAAAGCTTAACCCAAAGGCCAGGGATACGACCCGGCTGGGATGGTGAGGTACCTGTGATAAAATTATCCAATCACGCAAAATTGCAATTATCTTATGAAGGTCAAACTTTTACTTCAAGTACTGGGCCTGATGCTGCTAAGCGTTACTACCGCGCACGCTCAGTTTCCGGTACAGTGTATTGACTACGCCACCGTATCATTGATTGGGGGCGATACCAGTATCGTTACCTGTGAGGGAGACGGGCTCGAAGAGTTTTACGACTTCCGGACGAGCACGCTGGCTATGCCATTTGGTTACCTGATTACCGATCAAAATAACATCATTCTCCGCGTGAGCATTGATAACACGCTGAGCTTTGAAGGCCTCGGGGAGGGCAACCTCCGCGTCTGGGCCTTTTCCTGGCTGGGGCAGATTATTGCGGAGCCCGGGCAGGATGCCACCACGGCCCCGCTGGCTACGATTTGCAGCGCCCTGACTACCAACTTTGTGCCCGTCATCAATACAGTGCCGGTAGGAGGAACAGTAGCCACAGCTGCCGGAGAAGAAGCCGTCCTCGTTTGCCCGGACGACGGCGTGTCGGATGAAATATCCTTTACGACTACGGGCGACCAAACTGCGAGCTACACCTTCATAGTGACGGATGAGAATAACGTCATCGTTGCAATTGTGGATGGAGATACCTATGACTTTGATCAGCTGCCGGAAGGCGACTACCGCGTTTGGGGCGTTTCCCACGCTGGTGCATTTACCGCTGAGGTAGGAGACGACGCTGCAAGCACCCCGCTTGCAGAAGCGTGCTTCAGCCTGTCTGACAACTTTGTAGCCATCAGCCGCGCACAGCCGGACGGTGGCACAGTGAGCCTCGAAGGAGGCGCTACGGAGGCTACCGTCTGCGTCAACGACGGGCAGCCGGATGAGCTGAGCTTTACCAACTCCACAACTGCATCAGCTACCTATGTCTACCTGATTACCGATGAGAATAATGTCGTGGCGGAGATCGTAAGCGCGGATGCTTTTGATTTCGAAACCGTGGAGGCTGGCGTGAGCCGCGTCTGGGGCCTTTCCTACACCGGACAGCTTACGGTAACGGCCGGTGATGATGCCGCCGCAGTAGCCCTTTCTGATGGCTGCTTTGACCTTTCGGATAATTTCATCACCGTAACTACACAGGAAGCAGACGGTGGCGAGGTACGACTGGCTGACGGCGGAGATGAAACCTTCGCCTGTGTGGAGGACGGTGAAGCGGATGTGATCAGCTTTGTGAATACCTCTGCCGGAGCAGACAACTATACCTATTTGATTACCGACGAACAAAACGTCATCCTCGATTTTGCTCCGGACGGTTCCTTTGACTTCGAAGGGACAGAAGCCGGTGTTTATCGCATCTGGGGCCTGGCTTACGCAGGTGACCTGCTGGCAGAAGCGGGCGACGATGCGGCGGCGGCTGTACTTGCGGATGGCTGCTTTGGCCTTTCCGATAACTTTATCACCGTACGCAGCGAAGCTGTGGAAGGCGGCATGGTGATGACTGCCACCGGCGACGATCCGGTATTCACCTGCCCTGGCGACGATGTAGCCGACGAGGTGAACTTTGAAAACGACGGGAGCTCTTCTGCATCGTACACCTATGTAATTACCAACGAGGACTTCATCCTGCAAACGGTGGTAAGCGGTGACGCATTTGATTTTGACAGCGCGCCCGAAGGCACCTACCTGGTTTGGGGCCTGGCTTACTCCGGCAACCTGACCGCTGAGCAAGGCGATGATGCAAGCGCGGTGGCGCTTTCTGACGAGTGCTTTGACCTGTCTGATAATTTCTTGACCGTCGTGGTCGCAACGCCGGAAGGTGGCACCGTAGCTTCCGAAGCCGGCGAGACTACGGTTTACACCTGCCCGGATGATGGCAATGCTGACGTGGTTCGCTTCGACAGCAGCGGTACTTCTGCCGGTGCGTATACCTATGTCATAACTGATGAAGACAACAACATCCTGGCACTGCCGGCTGATGACAGTTTCGACTTTGAAAATGCACCCGCCGGGATCTGCCGCGTATGGGGTCTGGCCTACACCGGCAATATCACGGCCAGCGTGGGCGATAATGCCGCTGCGGTAGACCTGAGCGATGATTGCTTTGACCTTTCTGACAACTTTATCACCGTAGTGCGGGAGCAGCCGGAAGGCGGCACCGTATCGATGCCGGATGGAGAGACCACTACCTTCACCTGCCCCGGCGACGGTATGGCGGATATCGTAATGTTTGACAGCAGCGGCACTTCTGCCGGCCTGTATGTATACGTTATTACTGATGATCAGAATAACATCCTCGCACTGTCGAGTGGTGACAGCTTCGACTTTGACAGTGCACCTGCCGGCACCTGTCGGGTATGGGGC
>CAJXXJ010000372.1 GCA_913062745.1 uncultured Phaeodactylibacter sp. | reverse complement strand
GGGCAGCAGCCGAACCAGTGGTACGCCCTGAAGCACCGATTTGAGCTGAAAGTAATTCCTGAGACTTTCCCAGTTTCGATAGCAGCCGACAGTAAGTACTGGCTTTATTTAAACGACAGCCTTATTCTTCGCGAAGGAGGCCTGAAGCGGGGCCCGCTGCCCGGTGCTGGTTATCTGGATACTCTGGACCTTACTCCCCACTTGCGAGCCGGCGAAAACACCATTAGTGTATTGCTTTGGTACTTTGGCAAAGATGGCTTCAGCCATGCCAACAGCGGGCAACCGGGCTTCTTCCTTGCCGGGCCGGCAGCAAGTGCTATCCATAGTTCGGCAGCCTGGAAAGGCATTAAGCACCCTGCCTATGGACAGACTGGGCCGCCCCTCCCCAACTACCGCCTACCGGAGAGTAATGTACAATTTGACGCCCGCAGCGATATCCCGGGCTGGTTTCGCCCTAATTTTGACGAAAGTCCCTGGCCGTCCGTCCGGGAAATGGGGCCCCTGTCCACTGCTCCGTGGGGGCCACATGCCATGCGCCCAATTCCATACTGGAAAGATAGTGGCTTACGCCAATACGAGAAACCGCCTGTGTTCCCCATAGTAAGTGATGGCCAGCCTTTGCGGCTAAAATTGCCCTATAACGCCCAGGTCACCCCTTTCCTGCACATCTATACAGAGAAATCCGGAGATACCATTGACATTCGCACGGACAACTACAGAGGAGGCGGGCCACCAAATGTCCGCGCCGTATACATTACGAAATCCGGTGAGCAGTCCTTTGAAGCTCCGGGTTGGATGAACGGCCACGAAGTAATTTACACGATTCCGGAGGGCATTAAAGTGCAGGCTCTACGGTATAGGGAGACTGGGTACGCCACTGATTTTGCAGGACAATTCTCCTGCAGCGACCCTTACTATGATACCCTCTGGCAGAAAGCAGCCCGCACCCTTTATGTGACCATGCGCGACAATTACATGGACTGCCCCGGCCGAGAGCGGGCGCAGTGGTGGGGCGATGTGGTGCTGGAAGCCGGCGAAACCTACTATGCCCTGGACCGCCGAAGTGATCATCTGACCCGTAAGGCCATACATGAGCTGATGGATTGGCAACGGGCGGATAGCACGCTCTTTTCCCCGGTGCCAGCGGGCAACTGGGACAAAGAGCTGCCCACCCAAATGCTCGCAAGCATCGGCTACTATGGGATTTGGGAATACTTTTGGAATACCGGCGATACTGCCACTTTGCGTAAAGCCTACCCTGGCGTTAAGAAATATCTGGCGCTCTGGCAAACGGATGCCCATGGCCTGGTTGTCCCCCGAGAGGGCGGTTGGACCTGGGGCGACTGGGGGCCAAATAAAGACATGCCGATCTTATTCAACGGATGGTACTACCTGGCGCTTAAAGGGACGATGCATTCAGCAAGGGTATTGGGAGATACCGCTTACGCGAAAAAGCTGGAAGCCAAGATGACCCGCTTGAAGAGAGCCTTTAATGACCGATTCTGGACGCCGGGTGGCTACCAAAGCCCCGGGCACGAAGGGCCACCGGATGACCGCTCGCAGGGTTTGGCAGTAGTTGCAGGGCTAGCTCCTGACTCCTGCTATGCTACCATGCGCAGCGTACTAAAGGAGCAATACAACGCCAGCCCTTACATGGAAAAGTATATCTTGGAGGCGCTGTTCAAAATGGGCTACCCCGGACTCGCTTTGGAGCGGATGAAAAAGCGCTTCCGCGAAATGGTGGAAAGCCCGATTACTACCCTTTGGGAGGGCTGGGAACTCAACAGCGGCATTTGGGGCGGCGGCACCTACAATCACGCCTGGAGCGGTGGCGGGCTCACATTACTGAGTCAAAAAGTAGTCGGCATCGCCCCGGTGGAGGCAGGTTGGAAAACAGTAGAAATCCGGCCGCAGCTCGGCTCCCTGGATTGGGCTTCTGCCAAAGTAATATCTCCCTTGGGACCGCTGCACGTAAGCGTAGACCGCACTGCGGCAGAATGGAAAGTGGAGGTTGAAGCGCCTCCGGGCATGAAAATAATTGTTGTAAAGTAGAACTTATGGTCAGACCTTTAAGCGTCATCAGTTTTTGCCTGGCATTATTTGTAACCACTGTCATGGAAGCCCAGCCCAATGCCTGGGAACATCCAAATAATATCTCCTGGAACAAGCGCAAAGCCCATGCCACCTTTTACCCCTTTGCCGATATTCAGACGGCTGTGGAAGGCAAGCGGGAGGCATCTCCTTACTTTCGGCTGTTGAACGGGGAGTGGAAGTTTAAATTTGTCACCTCCCCCAAGGAAGTCGAAGATCGCTGGCTGGGCCAAGAAGTGCAGGAGGACGATTGGGATAAGATGACCGTGCCCTCCAACTGGGAATTGCAGGGCTACGGGCATCCCATCTATACCAACTGGAACTACCCTTTCGAGCCGGTGAACCCGCCTTTTGTCCCCCATGAGGAAACAGACGATATGCACCGCAGCAATCCGGTAGGGGTGTATCGCCGTACCTTTACTGTGCCCGAGCAATGGGCATCCAAGCGTATCATTTTGCACTTTGGCGGGGTGAGCTCTGCATTTTTCGTTTATGTAAATGGAAAGCAGGTGGGCTACAGTCAGGACAGCCGCCTGCCCGCCGAATTCGATATCACCGATTATCTGGTGGAAGGGGAGAACCAACTGGCGGTAAAAGTCTACCGCTGGAGCGATGGCTCCTATTTGGAAGATCAGGACCACTGGCGGTTGAGCGGCATCCATCGGGAGGTCTATCTGGTAGCACGGAATACGCATCACCTGGAAGACTTCTTTGTCAAGCCTGTATTGGAAGACAATTACCAGACAGGTATCTTGCGCGTGGAGCCGGTCTTTCGATACCGTTCGGCGGAAGCCGTGGCGGATTGGACAATAATAGCTCAGCTGTACAAGGGGGGCGAGCGCGTAGATGACGCACGCGATACTTTCCCACTCCGCCCCGTCACCGAGTTTTACCAACGCGGCCGCTACAATTCCACCAATGGAATCATGCCCCGCCCGGCAATGGAAATCAGCGTGGAAAGCCCGAAGCTCTGGAGCGCCGAAACGCCGAATCTTTACACTTTGGTGTTAAGTGTGCAGGATGGAGCGGGCAATTTGCAGGAAACCACGAGCACGGAAGTTGGCTTCCGGGAAATCAGCTGGGGGAGCGACGGGCTGAAAATTAACGGAGCGCCGGTTATCCTTTTCGGTGTCAACCGCCACGACCACCACCCGGAAACCGGAAAAGCTGTAAGCCGCGAAAGCATGCTGGAGGATGTGTTGTTGATGAAGCGATTCAATATCAATGCTGTTCGCACTTCGCACTACCCTAATGATCCTTACTTCTACACCCTTTGCGACCGCTACGGCTTGTACGTAATGGATGAAGCCAATATCGAAACCCACAAGCTAGGCGGCTCCGTATCAATGCGTTCGGAATATGCCTCTGCCATGCTGCAGCGCGGCGTGGAAATGGTGGAACGCGACAAAAACCACCCCAGCATCATCAGTTGGTCGCTGGGCAACGAAGCCGGCAGCGGGCCTAACCATCAGGCTATGGCAGCCTGGATTAAAACCTACGACCCCAGCCGTTTTTTACACAATGAAGGGGCCTTCGTCTACCGGGATGGCGAGTCGCTTGACCCCGGCTACGTAGATGTCCTGAGCCGGATGTACTTCCGCATTGAAGCCATGGAAGAGATATTGCGCCGCCCCGGCGAGGAACGCCCGCTCATGTATTGCGAATACGCTCACTCTATGGGCAATTCCACCGGGCATCTGTATAAGTTTGTGGACGCTTTCCGCAAATACCCCCGCTTCATCGGCGGATTCATCTGGGACTGGGTAGATCAGGGGCTGGTCCAAACCACAGCAGACGGCCGGGAATACTATGCCTACGGAGGGGATTTCGGGGAAGAATTCCACGCCGGCAACTTTTGCCTCAACGGCCTCATCTTCCCCGACCGGACTCCCCAACCGGCACTTTGGGAATGCAAGAAAGTTTTTCAACCCGTGCAATTCAGTTACGATAAGGGAAAGCTCAAGCTGCAAAACCTGCATAGCTTCTTGCCACTCGATCAGTTCGAGCTGGCCCTGGAATGGCTGGAAGACGGCAAAAGCATAGAGCAGGAGACGCTTACCCTGCCGGGTATCGCGCCCGGAGAACAAACGGTGGTGGACATTCCTGCATTTCGCCCTGAAGGACAGGGAGAACATCTGCTGAGTGCAAGTTTGCGGCTAAAGGAAGATCAGATTTGGGCAGATGCCGGCCATGAAGTGGCTTGGGAACAATTTTTGCTACGGCCTGCTTTGCCGGTTTCTTCGCAGCCTTCTGCAGAAGCGCCCGGCCTTTCTGAACAGGAAGGGCAGCTGATTATTACCACGCCAACTGGTTTGGTAAGCATTGGCAAAGAGAGCGGGCTGATTGAGCGGATCATCCACAATCGTGCAAATTTGCTGCACGCCCCGGCCAAACCTAACTTCTGGCGCGCCCCCACCGATAATGACCGCGCCGCCGGATTGCCTACGGAGCTTGGGGTTTGGGAAAAAGCCTGGGCAACCGCCGAGCTAACTTCCCTGGAACACAGTGTACAGGGCAGTGCCCGGCTGGTGCAAGCTCAGTGGCGGTTGTTGGATGGAAAAGCGAATCTGGCCATAGATTACCGCATACTATC
>CAJXXJ010000371.1 GCA_913062745.1 uncultured Phaeodactylibacter sp. | reverse complement strand
TTACAAGTTGCCGTTTTTCTTTTCTCTGTGCATTGTAGCGTTGTTCGTTATCTTGGGAATGGAGACAAGCGTTTGGATTTTAGCGCTTGGCATGGGACTTTTTGGGGTCACGCAGATGCCGGTAGCCCTGAGCACCAAGAAGTACATCATTCTTGCGTCCACTGCTCTAATCGCGATACTGTTTTTGAATGGAGCATTTCCCAATAAGGTTATTCCTGTACTTGGTGGGATTTTTATGTTTCGCATGATTGCCTATCTCCATGAAATGCAGCATCAGAAACAACCGGAGAGCATATGGATGCAACTCAGTTACTTTTTTCTGCTGCCGAACCTGATCTTCTTTATCTTCCCGGTAGTCGATTACAAAGTGTTCACTAGCAGTTACTACCGAAAGCCGGCTTATGCCACCTACCAAAAAGGGCTGATATGGATCGCCAACGGGCTGTTGCATTTGTTTCTTTACCGCATCATCTACTATTACCTCATACCGGCTCCTTCTTCTATAACCACTGTCTATGAGTTGCTCTTGTTTTTGGTAGCGAGTTATGCCCTGATTGTGCGCCTTGCCGGAATATTTCACTTTTCGGCTGGTGTAATATGCCTTTTTGGGTTTGACCTGCCGCCTACTTTCCAACACTACTTTTTTGCCCAAAACTTTAGCGACCTTTGGCGTAGAATCAATATTTACTGGCGGGATTTCGTCATGAAAGTTTTTTACTACCCCATTTTTTTTAAAATCAAGCACATAGGGACTGCCCCTGCAATTATTGTGACCATTCTTATTGTTTTCTTTATCAACTGGTTCTTGCACGGGTATCAATGGTTTTGGATTCGGGGAAGTTTCCCCCTCACCATTCAGGATGCTGTTTTTTGGGGTGTATTCGGTATTGTTGTGGCGATCAATGCAGCCATGCAGGTAGTGCGCCGCCCTAAAAGAATGAATAATCAGATTTTTAAATTCAGCCACGCAGCCAAGGTGTCTCTGTCCGTGATCGGAACTTTTATGTTCATTGCACTACTGTGGTCTTTTTGGACAACCAACGACATTCAGCAGTGGGCTGAGATGATGCTTGTATTCACGACTGTTACGGTCAGACAAGCCCTAACTATTCTACTCGGGGTTTTGGTCCTAATCGCAATAGGTATTGGTATCCAATACCTTTATTTCAAAACTCCAAAGGAAGCTTCCTGGTTTTACTGGACTCCACGCGTAAAGCTTCAGTTTATTACCGGAGCCCTGCTATTTAGCTGCGTATTTGCTTTTCCAGTAATTAACCAGCGTATTCAGCATTCCCTAAACCTTGATATGGGGCCCGTGCTGGAAACCAGGCTTAATGCCGCAGACCAGGAAAACATGTTTAAAGGGTATTACGAAACACTACTGCCTAACCAAAGCCTTATGGGAAGTCCATTGGAGGATATCAACCGGGAGAAACCTGATAATTGGAAAAACCTCTCTGAGACTACCTTCTACACGCCTACAAATGATATTTTCCTCAAACAAATCAAGCCTAACCTGGATACGACCCTCAAGTTGGCCCCCTTTAAAACCAATAGCGCCGGATTCCGCGATGATGAATTTACAGTCAATCCCCCCCCTGGGAACCTTAGGATAGCGTTGAATGGAGGTTCTATAGAAATGGGTGCGGGGGTGCCTAACGAACAGATTTTCGCTTCCATCGTCGAATCTAAACTAAATGCTGAAAGGCCATTCGCTGATTTGGGATGGGACACTGCAGACCTTCTGAATTTTTCCATGCCAGATAATCACATGCCCCAGCAAATCGGAACCACTGACCGGGTTATCCCCCGATATCAGCCCGATATTGTGATTTATACGGCTCACCACCGGGAGCACCTTCGCCTCTTGCGAAACCTCAAAAAACTGGAAACCCAGCATGTAGAAACGGGATATCCTTATCTGCAAGAGGCGATCCGAAAGATATCGAACCTATCAGAAGAAGAGAAACAGCGAGCTGAAGCCTTTTCAAATGACGTTATCCAATGGGGCCTGGAGACCTTCCGGGACTCCTGCCAGGCAATGGGGGCTATACCTGTTTGGGTATATATTCCGGTATTAAACCGCAATCTTGACCTGGAGGAGAAAGACGAACTGATGGCGATGGCAAAAGAAACAGGTCTGATTACGATTGATTTGTCTGAGGTATTTCAAAATACAAAGGGAATAAAGCCAATTGACTTATGCCTGGCGGAATGGGACCGGCACTTTAGCCCGTTGGCACACGGTCTGGTTGGTGAAGCACTTTATCAGGCGGTTGTGGAGTCGGAACAACTGCGCTCAGCGCTGCATAACCTTACCAAAGAATGAAACATCGATTAGTCCTTCCTCCATCTGCTTTACAAATGTGAAGTAGCCCTGGTAGGCGTCCATCCATTTGAGCATAGCTTCGTAAAAAAGCGGCTGTTTGGTGAGGTTGTTTTCCATTTGCATATGCTTCCAGGGGTTTTTCTTACCTGAATAATGCACCAGTTTGGCAGTATCCAGCGTGTCTCCCTCACGCTCCTTAATGATATCCGCCAATCCTAACCTGAAGTTATAAGTGCCGGGCAGCGCATGATAATTCTTTCGGAAATACATGTTGAGGAGGTACTGGTCCGTTGAGGGGCGCTTTAGGCTTTTATACAAATCAGGGTTGACCAGCTTCAGCAATTCTTTATAGGTCTTTTTATTCACCCATTCATCTGTAAAAAACATGATACCGGCATTGAAAGTACGGTACCAGAAGTGGTCTTCCTCCGTTGGAGCCTGCGCTACCTGAAAAGTAGTGCCGTCTTTAGCTTTCCCCAGATAAGTAGCCCGGTCCGGCACACACATCATGGGGTACTCAAGGTCCATAAGCTCCCCAAAATCACCCTGGATCAGGACATCGCTGTCAATGTACATGTAGCGTTTATACCCTTCGAGCATGAACAGGTTTAAAGAATAAAAAACCATTTTTTTATGCGCTAAATCTCCCCGAACAGCCACAACTTTGTCGATAGCCTGAAGCAGATCTTCCCGGGGCGCTGCAAATTGCACATTGGGGAAACGCTCCAACAGGCTTTTTTCCGTATCGGATAACCCATAGCCATAGATAATGATATCCCCATCAAACCACTTATTGTGCTTGAAAAAAGTATATAACATTACCAAAGTCCCGGGAATGAAATCTGATGTCGTAATGGTTATCAGACAATGAGGCTTTTTCTTAGGCTTTGACCAAAATGCCATTTTGATTTTGTTTTGAAGAGTTATTTCGGCCTAAAAGGATTGATTACATTTCGAAGTGCCGGATTTTTTTGAGTTTCATCTCCTTGACCCGCTCAGTCATATCATCGCCAACGATATCATTGATGTAGTACTCTAATGCGTCTTTAGCGTCGTGAGCGTCCTGTATTAATTTTCCGCTCCGCATGACTAAGACCCGATTAGCCAGCGCCATTACTTTACGGATGCGGTTTGTAACATAAAGTACGGCGCGCTCCTTCTCTTGCACATATTCCCCAAGGTGCTCATAGCATTTTGTTTTAAAGAGGCTGTCTCCCACCGCCAATGCCTCATCAATAATAAACAGATCTGGCTCCGTAGCGATAGCAACCGAATAAGAAAGCCGGGCCCGCATGCCGGAAGAGTAGTTTCCCACCGGCGTTTCCAGTGCATACTCCAATTCGGAAAAGTCAATGATAAAGTCCAGCTTTCGCTTTAGTTCTGCTTCGGTCATACCGAAAATTGCTGCTTTTAGTTTTATATTTTCAAGCCCTGTAAATTCGTTGCGCAAGCCAACGTTGAGTGCAAAAATAGGCGTCACTCTAAGCCCTTTCCGGTACCTTACCTCACCCGATGTTGCCCGGTAAATTCCGGATATAATCCGCATTAGGGTAGTTTTACCTGAGCCGTTGGACCCAATAACTGCAATGATTTCGCCAGGTTGGACTTTAAATGACACCTCCCGGACTGCCCAGAATTCTTCCGAGCGCAATTCCGTAGTTACTGGCAGCCCGATGGTTTGACGAGCAACGTCTGTGATGCCATAAAACAGGCTGCGTTTTAGCCTTCGGCAAAACTTTTTGGAGACACTGTCGATTTCTAATAAATACTCTTCCATAAGCTCTGGTCCAATTAATTATTGATGAGGCGTTCCAGTACAATTGAGCTTGATTTCAGAAGGAACCGGAATGAAAGCGCCATAAGAATAAAGCTAATACCGGAAAAAACAAGGTATTGCAAGGGCATATAAAAAGTGCCGCTGGTAAGTAAGTCCCTGCTGAAACCAATAAGATAAGTCAATGGATTGTAATTGACAATAACTTCCAACCAGTTGGAGGTGATCTTAGGGGTGTATACAATTGGCGTTAAAAACATCAATAGCTTCATCCCCTCATCAATAAGGTTGGCCACATCTACCATAATAATCCGAAAAATAGCGACCACCATGCCTAAGGCCATACCGAGCATTAGGAGCGGCACCAAGGAAATCGGGAAAAGCAGTGCTATTGCAGAAAAACGTACCCCAAATGCCAGTAAGACAATAATATTGACTACAAAAGGGATGATGAAATTAATCAGATGTACCACTATTTTTTGCATGAGCAATGGCTCGAAAGGCACCTCGGACATAATCAACATACGCCCGTTTTTCGTCAATAAATTGCTCGTGGACTTGTAGGCTTCCAGGAAAAAGCCC
>CAJXXJ010000370.1 GCA_913062745.1 uncultured Phaeodactylibacter sp. | reverse complement strand
CTCTAACGCGATCGGTGGTTGGTCGGGTGGGTAATTTTGAAATATTCGGGTGGACCGTTCGGCCCTTCCATTTTCCGGCTATGATGCGCATTTCCAAAGCAATTTTAAATCAAAATGGACCGGGTCATCCGGATTTCCGAAAAAATCCTGATCCAAATGGGTTTGCTCGGTAAAGAGCTTCACAATTGATTCTTTACCTGAATCCGGACCCAACATATGGACAGCACAGGATTTAGATTTTATGTCAAACTCATCTAAGCTGAAGAGGAAATGATAGAGTAAATCCGCCGCTTCGTTGAGGAACAGCTGCTCGTCCTCATCTTTGGCTTCGATCACCAATTCTACGGCCTCCTCCCCTACTTTCTGGGCGACTTTGTTGATGCCGCGGGCGAAAAGGCGGGCGGTATAAGAGCTTTCGGGGTCGCCGCCCTTACGGCTTTGGATAACCTGCTCCAGCTGCCCCAAGAAGCCCGCCGGGTAGTTATCCTCCGCCCAGCAGGTATCGGTGCCTTTGTGGCAAACCGGGCCGGCAGGCCGCACGCGCAGCAGCAGCGTATCCTGATCGCAGTCCGCTTTTATACTGGCCAGCTCCAGGGTATTTCCCGAGGTTTCACCCTTTGTCCACAAGCGTTGTTTGCTGCGGCTGTAAAAGGTGACCTGGCCTTCCTGCAGCGTTTTGCTGAGCGCTTCTTCGTTCATATACCCCAGCATAAGTACCTGCCCGGTGCGCACATCCTGTACGATGGCGGGCAACAAGCCGTCCCCTTTCTCAAAATTAAGCTGCTCCGTATCGAATTCCTGTTCCATCTTACTCATTTTGCGTAAATATAAGCGTTATCGCGCGGCTTGATTCCGCAGGCCGCGCTTGTAGGTTTTAGCCGTAATCTTTATCTTATAGTCTGACAACCTAAAATTCAAAACACATGGAAACCAACGAACCTATTGACCACGGCTATTCCAGCGAACTGACGCTCTCCGGCAGCGCTAAGGAAGACCTGCGCTCCACCGCTAACTGGACCAGCTTCCTGTCTGTCCTGGGCTTCATTTTCATCGGCCTGTTTGTATTGCTGGCGCTCTTCATCGGTACCTTCATATCGATGCTGGGTACCGAAGAAGCACTTCCTTTCCCGCCGGCGGTACTCTCAGTCATCTATCTGATCGTTCCGGCCATTTACTTTTTCCCGGTGCTCTACCTCTACCGCTTTAGCAGCAAAGTTAAAACTGCTTTGCAGCAGGAAAACCGGGAAGCGCTGTCAGATGCGTTTGCGAACCTGAAGTCGCACTACAAATTCATTGGTGTACTGGCGATCATCGTGATGAGCTTTTACATCCTGGCTTTCCTCGGCTCCCTGTTCTTTGGAGTGCTTGGAATGGCCGGTATGGGATCCTAAAGCCGTACCGTCACGCCCTGCTCCCGCAGGTATTGCTTAAGGTCGCCAATGCCTATTTCACGAAAGTGAAAAATACTGGCAGCCAGGCCGGCATCTGCTTTGCCCGCAGTGAATACCTCGTGGAAGTGCTGCATATTTCCGGCTCCCCCGGAGGCGATGACGGGAATAGACACAGCATCGGATACTTGTGCGGTAATGCCGTTGGCGAATCCGTTCTTGGTGCCATCGTGGTTCATGCTGGTGAACAGGATTTCCCCGGCACCGCGGGCTTCCGCTTCCCGGGCCCAGTCGAGCAGGCGTATGTCAGTAGGCAGCCGCCCCCCGTTGAGGTGTACGTACCAGTCGCCGTCTATTTCTTTTGCGTCGATAGCTACCACTACAAACTGACTGCCGAAATTTCGGGCCAGCTCCTCAATCAGGGCCGGGCGCCGTACCGCAGCGGAATTGATCGACACCTTGTCCGCACCGGAAGAGAGCAGCACATCCACATCCTCCACGGACTTGATGCCGCCGCCGATGGTAAAGGGGATACTGAGGTGCTCCGCAATATCGTGCGCGAGCGCCGCCAGCGTCTTGCGCTTTTCGTGGGTGGCGGTGATGTCGAGAAAGACCAGCTCATCGGCTCCCTGCTGACTGTACAGCGCCCCCAGTTCCACCGGGTCGCCGGCGTCCCGCAGATTGACGAAGTTGACGCCCTTGACGGTGCGGCCGTCTTTGATGTCGAGGCAGGGGATGATGCGTTTGGCTAACATGTGGTGATTGTTATTTAATTGACTCTTATTGCTCTTCAGGCTACGAACTGCTCCAACTCCGTAAGCGAAATGCGCTCTTCGTAAATCGCTTTGCCGATGATGGCCCCGTAACAGCCGATTTCCCGGAGCTGCTCCAGCTCGTCCATGCTTGTGATGCCGCCGCTGGCGATGAGCTGCAGTTCCGGAAACTCCGTTCGGATATCTTTGTACAGCTGCAGCGCGGTGCCTTCCAGCAGTCCATCTTTGGAAACATCGGTGCAGATGGTGTACCGCACCCCCTTCTTCAGGTAGCTTTCCAGAAAGGGGAACAGCTCCAGGTCGCTCTGCTCCTGCCAGCCGCTGATCGCGATTTTGCCGGCTTTGACATCGGAGCCGAGGATGATGCGCTCCGGGCCGAAACGTTGCAGCCAGCTTTCAAAAACTTCGGGTGCCTTTACGGCTACCGTACCGCCGGTCACCTGCTTCGCTCCGCTGTCGAAGGCGATGCGCAGGTCCTCATCCGACTTCAGCCCGCCGCCAAAATCGATCTGCAGGCTCGTCCTGGAGGCGATGCGCTCCAGTACTTTGTGATTTACGATGCGTTTGGCCTTAGCCCCGTCAAGGTCTACCAGATGTAGCCGCTGCAGGCCGTGTGCTTCGTATGCTTTAGCAACTTCAAGAGGGTCTTCGTTGTAGGTTTTTTGCTGCGTATAATCTCCCTGAGTGAGGCGGACGCATTTGCCTTCGATTATGTCAATAGCGGGTATGGGATACATATTACAGTTCGATGAAGTGTTTGAGAATTTGTGCTCCGACCGGCCCTGACTTTTCCGGGTGGAACTGCGTGGCGTAGAAATTGTCTTTGCGCAAAGCCGCACTGAAAGGCAGCACGTAGTCCGTGGTGGCAATCGTGTAGGGCCCCTGCTCCACGTAGTAGCTGTGCACGAAGTAGACATACTCCCCCTCCAGTTCAGGGCTGAAGATGCCATTACCGAGGCTGCGGATGCTGTTCCAGCCCATGTGCGGAATCTTCTCTCCGTCCCTGGGGCGGAAGCGGACCACCTCCTGCGGGATGATGCCCAGGCAGTCGGTATCGTTTTCCTCTGAATGCCGGCACAGCAGCTGCATGCCGAGGCAAATGCCGAGCACCGGCTGCGTCAGATTTTGGATTACCTCGTCCAGGCCGCGCTCGCGCAGATAGGCCATGGTAGTGTTAGCTTCTCCCACCCCGGGAAAAATCACCTTGTCGGCCGCTTGTATTTCACGCGCGTCGCCGGTCAGGCGGGCTTCCAGGCCCAGGCGCTGCAGGGCAAACTGCACCGAGCGTACGTTGCCGGCGTTGTAGTCTATTATGGCGATATTAGTGGTCATAATGTATCGTAGCTGGCTTTTACCGGCTGTTTTCTTGATCGTACCATCAGGAATGCCTCCTTTCCCGGTAAAGGAACCTTTAGTTAAAGAAAAAAGTTAACAACAATAAGGCGGATTAAGAACTGCGATAAAACAATGGCAAAGGATATTTTTCATAATCTTGTAAAAACTGCGCTGCAAAAAGACGGTTGGACAATCACTGAAGATCCTTTTTTAATATTGGCAGAAGGGATTAAATACGAAGCTGATTTAGGAGCTGAAATACTTCTGGGTGCGAAGAAGGAAGATCACAAAATCGTAGTGGAAATAAAAAGCTTCCTGCAACAATCCAAGACCCATGAAATGCATCAGGCCCTCGGTCAGTTTAATACTTATTCCTTTGCTTTAAAAACACAGGCGCCGGAACGCACCCTGTATTTAGCTATACCCAAACATGTATACGATGATTTTTTCCAGATTCCATTCCTCCAGAGTTTGATTAAGCAATACCATTTAAATTTACTTGTTTTTTCCACTAAAGAAGCAAAGATTACATCATGGATAAAACACTGAAATACAAGGAAATAATCGTTAGCTTTTTAATCAGCTATGCAGAAAGCACTTATGGCCAGGACCCTTCTGGCATAGAAACCAAGGTCATCACCGATATAGACAATGGGCATTTTCAGATTTTCCGGGTAGGCTGGCATGACAATAAACATGTTCATTACACTCCAATTCATATTGACATTAAGGCGGATAAAGTATGGATTCAAGTGAACAATACGGAGCAACAACTCGGCGACCTACTGGTAGCGCATGGCATTCCCAAACAGGATATCGTGCTGGGGTTTCAGCAAAAAGAACTCCGTGCACTGACCGGATTTGCCGCCGTCTAAAGCACCCCTTTCGTGCTCGGCAGCTCCAGCCGCTCCGCATCCCGCCGCTTCGCCATTTTGATGGCCCGTGCCCATGCCTTGAAGATAGCCTCAATTTTATGGTGCTCATTAGTGCCTTCCACTTTGATATTCAGGTTGCACTTCGCCGCATCACTGAAGGATTTAAAGAAGTGGAAAAACATCTCGGTGGGCATGTCTCCGATTTTCTCCCGTTTGAAATCCGCGTCCCACACGATCCAGGGGCGGCCTCCGAAGTCGATAGCAGCCTGCGCCAGGCAGTCGTCCATCGGCAGCGCAAAGCCATAGCGTTCCATCCCCAGCTTATCGCCCAG
>CAJXXJ010000369.1 GCA_913062745.1 uncultured Phaeodactylibacter sp. | reverse complement strand
CAGCGATCAGCCGGTGGTGCTCGAATGGAGCACCGGCGAAAGTACTCCGGCCATTGAGGTAGACACGGAAGGGCTGATTACGCTCACCGCTACCAATCCCTTCGGTTGTGCTACCGAAGCGCAGGTGCCGGCCGTGCAGGTGCCGGAACCTGACCCCGTACTGACGGGAGATCTAAGTATCTGCCCGGGCTATTCCGCCTTGCTGACCTTACAGGAAGACTATCAGTCCGTACTCTGGTCCACCGGCGAAACGGCAGATTCTATCGTGGTCTCAGAGCCTGGGGCTTATCAGGTCACGGTAACCAACGAGGGAGGCTGCAGCGCTTCCACCAATATCATCGTTCAGCCGGTACCGGCGCCGGAGGTGAGCATTGCGCCCGTGCCTTTGTTCTGTACCGGCGATGAAGTTGCCCTGCAGGCCACTGCTTCTGACGGCGTCACCTTTGAGTGGTCGGCCGGAAGTACAGAAAGCGAACAGCTGGTTAATACCGCCGGCACTTACGCCGTCACCGTAACCAATTTTTTTGGCTGCTTTGCTACCGACAGCCTGCAGGTGGAGGCTTATCCGCAACCGGACCCCAATACGCCGGATGAGCTGGCGGATTGTGCCGGAGAGACGGTGTCGTTTTCAGCGGAAAGCGGCTTTGTTTCCTACGCCTGGAATACGGGCTCTCAGCAGCCGGCCATTACCGCAGATGAAAGCGGCCTGTACATCGTTTCCGTAACTGACCTCAACGGCTGCGTCGGCACGGACACTACGGAGGTACGGCTGGAGTCGCCCACCGCGCCCGGTATTGATGGCTTGCGTAACATTTGCCTGGGCAACAGTACCGTGCTCGAAGTAGTCGGCGAATGGGAGTCCATACTTTGGTCGACCGGCGCCAGCAGCACGAGCGTCACGATAGACAGCTCCGGCTCCTACTGGGTGCAGGTAACCGATAGCCTGGGGTGCACGGCTATTTCCGGTACAGCGGTGCAGATATTCCCCCTTGAGCCGCCCGTCATCGATGGTAAAGAGGGGCTGTGCCCGGGAGAATCCACTGTACTGGCAGCCCCGCCGGGCTATGCTTCCTACAGCTGGAATACCGGGGAGGACACCTCAGCAATTGAAGTGTCGCAACCGGGCATGTACGAAGTGACCGTCATTGATACGGTCGGTTGCCTGAGTGAAGCTATGCTGGCGCTCAAAGCTTTTGAACTGCCCGATATCGGAATAGAAGGCGACCCTTTCCTGTGCCCGGAATCCACCAACGAATTGCGGGTAGCGGGCGATCAGGGGGATATCCTGTGGTCCAACGGTGCTTCCACGCCGGCTATTCAGATAAGCGAGCCCGGTACGTTCAGCGTAGCGGTCACCAATCAGGACAATTGCACCGCCCGGGATACCCTGCAGGTGGCCGCCGTGGACAACCCGGTTGCGGACGTCGGCAGTGTACCGGTGCTGGATTGCGACACGCCGGAAGTGCCGCTGGGCAGCGAAAGCGCCGGCAGTTTGCCACTGATCTTTCAGTGGTCTGGGCCGGATATTGACGCCGGCAATCAAAATCAGCCCAACCCGCTCGTCGGCCTGCCCGGTACCTACACTTTGGTAGTGGTAGACAGCCTTACCGGTTGTATTTCCGGGGCGGAGGCGCTGCTGCTGGAAGACCTGAGCTATGTGCCGGAGCTAAGCCTCAGCGTGGACGATACGCTGGACTGCAATACCTCAACGGTAAGCCTGAGCGGCGAAAGCAACATCAGCGGCCCGGCAGCTTTTGAGTGGTGGGGGCCGGGCGGCAACCTGCTGCCGGACGCATCGGGCAGTACCTACGAAGCCGGCACCGCCGGTCAGTATACCCTGGTGGTTACCGACCTGGCTACCGGCTGTCAAAACGAAGCAGTGACCGTGGTGGCGGAGAATACGGACGTGCCTACCGCAATCATTAACCCCAATGTGGATCCGCTGACCTGTACAGATACGGGGGTGACGATATCCACCGCTTCCAATTCGCCTTCCGGTGCCTACAGCCTGTCCTGGGCGCTTAACAGCCCGGAGATGATTTTGGCGAATGCCAATACCGGGACGCTGCAAGTCAGCACAGCGGGCGAGTACTTCTTCATCGTTACAGATGCTATAAATGGTTGTCAGGCGATAGACTCGGTGCAGGTCACGGAGGATACGCAGCCACCGAATGTGGTACTTTCCGCAGACGGGGAGCTGGGCTGCCTCGATGAATTTGTCACCATCACCGCAGAAGGTTCTGATCAGGGGGCAGGCTTCAGCTATGTGTGGAGCGGGCCCAATGGATTCAGTGCTTTCGGACAACAGCCGCAGGAGGTGGGTACTGCCGGGTTATACTCCCTTACCGTGCAATCACTGAGCAACGGCTGTGAGGGCAGTGCAAGCGTTGTGGTGGCCACGGCGCCCAATAGCCTGCAGGATGCAGAACTGCTGGTTGACAGCCCGGACTGCGTGGAAGATGAAGTAGGGCAGATACAGATAGCCACAGTGGTTGGAGGAACCCCGCCGTACGTTTACGCTATTGATGAAGGGCCCTTTTCGGCACAGCCGCTCTTCAGCGGGCTGTTGCCGGGCTCCTACGAAATTACAATACAGGATGCAGCGGGCTGTGAGCTTACCGTAGACGCAGCAGTAGAGGAAGGGCAGGGTGTGAGCCTTGACCTTGGGGAAGATCAGGAGATAGAATTCGGAGAGGCCGTGGAGCTGCAGGGGATTACCAACCTGCTTCCTGAAGAGATCAGCAGCATCATCTGGCAGCCGGCTGATAGCGCTGCCTGCGATAGCTGCCTCAGCTGGATTGATCAGCCGACCGAAACGACCACCTATTACGCGACGATTACCGATACCTCCGGCTGCCAGGCCAGAGACGAAGTGCGGGTAACGGTGCTTCGTTTGCGCCGGGTGTATATACCAGATATTTTTTCTCCTAACAACGATGGTTCTAATGATTTCTTTACCGTCTTCAGCGGGGAAGAAGTAGAAGAGGTAGAACAACTCCGTATTTACGACCGTTGGGGAAATGAAGTGTTTGTGAACACGAATTTCCCACCCAACCGGCCAGAGTTTGGCTGGAACGGCCGCTTCCGGGGCGAGCCTATGAATATCGGACAGTTTGTCTATTTTGCTCAGGTTCGCTTTACGGATGGCAATACAGTACTATACAAGGGCGGGGTAACATTAGCAAAATAACCATGTAAGTTGGGTGGTTCTGCCCATTCAGGTGGATTGTATTCGTTTTTGTTAAGGTTTTTGCGATTATTTTTTCGGATCACGCCAAGGTTTGCAATCTTTGTTCTACAAACACAAAACAAAACTAAGGCGAGCGTGGCCGCCTTAGTAACCTGAACCTGCTCAACATGCGACTATCGAGAAACTGCTACCAACTTACCCTGTTTATTTGTACCCTACTTTGGGCCTCTACCGGCCTGAATGCACAGGGAAGCCCCGATTGCCAGGATGCCGTGGTGGTCTGCACCAACGGTACGCTCAACTTTAATCCTCAGGGGCAAGGTGCCGTTGATGACTTTGCAGACCCCGATAACAGTCAGGGGTGCCTGTCAAGCGGAGAACTGAATACGGCCTGGTATTACTTCGAGTTTAATGACCAAACTGCTGCCGGTGAGTTCATCACTTTTGTGATTTCTCCAAACGGCTCGGCGGACTACGATTTTGCGGTGTACGGCCCGGACGCCCCCTGTGGCAACCTCGGGTCGCCAATCCGCTGCAGCTATGCCGCCGGGAATGGCGACACCGGGCTGAGCACGGCTGCTGCCGACTTCACCGAAGGTGCAAGCGGCGATGGCTTCGTGGCGGAAATTCCCGTAAACGCCGGGCAGGGGTTCTACCTCGTCATCGACAACTTTTCCGGAAATAATACTTCCTTCGAACTGACATGGGGTGGTACTGCAGCGGATAACCTGAACTGTGACCCCTGTGGCCTTGATGTGGTGGCCTTCACCCCAAGCTGGGATGTCTGCCCGGGTGGCCCCGGTGTGACCTTCGATATCTTTTTGGACGGAACTACGAGCTCAACGCAGTACGAGTGGACCTCGCCAAACGGAGGCCTTTCTTATCTCAACAACCCCTTTATTCTCAACCCTACTGTTACCATCCCTCCGGGGGTGAGCGGTACTTTCACTTACAATCTCACAGTTACCGATGGCGCTTGCAGCGAAAATATCACGGTGACTGTAACTGCCAGCGCTGTTCCGCCACTGACGATCAACGGGCCGAGCGGACTGTGCGATAATCAGCCGGCACAGCTCAGCGTTACTCCCGCCAATCTGTCTTCCTACACCTGGTCCAACGGGGCAAGCGGCTCAACTACAACGGTAAACGGGCCGGGGACGTACTCCGTGACCGCCACCAATAGCGCAGGCTGCACGGCTATGACCTCTTTCACCATTGCTCCTCTGCCCCCGCCCGTAGTGAATATCACGGGCGGCCCGAATATTTGCCCGGGAGAGACCATCACGCTTTCGGCAACTCCCGGCTTTGCCGGTTACGATTGGAATACCGGCGAGTTTACGCCTTCTATCCTGGCCGCCGGCCCCGGCCTATACACCGTTACCGTTACGGATGCCAGCGGTTGTCAGGGCGAAACCAGTATTCAAATCATTCCTGCTGCGGAACCACAGCCTGTCATCGACGGCCCTACGACGATTTGCCCCGGTGAACAAGCTATTCTGGAAACCGTGGGCGGCCCCTTTGCTT
>CAJXXJ010000368.1 GCA_913062745.1 uncultured Phaeodactylibacter sp. | reverse complement strand
CTTCCCAGCGTAAATGCTGACATTGAGTAGGTTTGCTGTGGCAAACCACTTAATCGTCAGTATAAGACGCCAAAAAAATCAAAATGACAGGGACAACGATACAAGGCTACCAAATAAAAAGAAAGCTGGGCGAAGGGGGCATGGCAGAAGGGTACTACGCCGAAAACAAGTTGGGCCTGCCCGCTGCGGTAAAAGTGCTTAAGACCGAACTCAGTGCAGTAGAAAGCCTTCGCCTGCGCTTCGATCAGGAAGCGCATGTCATGGCGAAGCTCTCCCACCCAAATATCCGCCGGGTTTTGGATATCACCGAGCACAAAGGCCGCCCGGTCATCCTGATGGAGTACCTCTCCGGTCAGGACCTGGGTGCGTACGTGCGGGGAAATGGTGCGCTGAAACCGGAAATGGGGGCGAAGCTGTGGGAGCAAGCCGTCAGCGCGTTGCAGTACGCCCACAGCGCGGGCGTTATCCACCGGGATGTAAAGCCCTCCAACTTCTTCCTCACTGATGAAGGAGTGGTGAAACTTCTAGACTTTGGCATCGCCAAAGCAGCAGACCAACTGGTTCAGACGATGACCGGGCAGCAGATGGGCACGGTGCTGTACATGAGCCCGGAACAGATCAAAGACCCCAAGCGGGTGACAAAGGCTGCGGACTATTACTCTTTGGGCGTGACGTTTTACCACCTGCTTACCGGGCAGCCGCCCTATGATGTGACGACGGAGTCGAGCTTTGCCATACAGTTAAAGATTGTGCAGGAGGAGCTGGATTTGTCTCGAGGGCCAACAACCTGGAGGCGTACCCTAACTGCTGCCCTTAGGAAGGAACCGGAATCGCGGGCTAAAGGAGTAGCGCAACAGCAACAGATCCGGGAAACTCCTTTCAATACTGCTGTAGAAGATACTATAGCGAATGTTTCAGGGGACTTTATCCCCAATCCTTCCGCAGGGCTTCGAGAGGCAATACAAGAGTTGGAGCAGAATATGGTTATTGTTGAAGGCGGCATCTTTACCATGGGGTGTACGTCGGAGCAAGGGCGTGATTGTTATGACAATGAAAGCCCCACGCATCGTGTAGAGCTGAGCAGTTTCAGCATAGGAAAGTATGAGGTGACGCAAGCACAGTGGGAGGCGGTGATGTGCAGCAACCCGAGCAGCTTCAGTGGCTGCGGGAACTGCCCGGTGGAACAGGTAAGCTGGAACGATGTACAGGATTTTATCCGCAAGCTTAACCAAATGACGGGTGGTAATTACCATTTGCCCACAGAAGCGGAATGGGAGTACGCAGCCCGTGGTGGGAGCCGGAGCCGAGGGCATAAATATTCGGGCAGCGACAATTTGGGCAGTGTGGGCTGGGACGATGACAATAGTGACAAAAAAACGCACCCGGTGGGAAAAAAAACGGCAAACGAGCTGGGCTTGTACGATATGAGCGGCAATGTATGGGAATGGTGCTCGGATTGGTATGACAAAGACTATTACAGCAGTTCGCCCGTGCGGAACCCTAAAGGCCCTGGTGGGGGCTCTGGCCGCGTGCGCCGCGGGGGCTGCTGGAGCTACGACGCTGAGTACTGCCGGGTCTCGCACCGGAACCGCTACGGCCCAGACAATCGCGGCAGCCATTTGGGCTTCCGCCTGGCCGCCCCCTGAGCGTGGGAGTAGCTGGGAGGGGCAGTGAGGTGTCAGCAGGGTTTTGGGCAGATTAAGGAGCGCCCGGAGCCTGGACTTCAGAAAGGGCCCCTTTAATTCCCTTTCTTCGTGTAGCTACCAAGGCGAGGACGTGACGCAGAGCTGCCCAAAAAGGTGCCACAGATCGCTGTTCAACCCAGCTGCTGCCACGCTCACTGTTCACGTAGAAAGGGTTGAGCAAAAAAAAGAGCGGACGAAAGAAGGCCCTCCTAAATGGGCAGCGGCGCAGCAAGCGCCCATTAGGGAGGCGCCTGATGGAGGGAGCGAAGGTATGGCGGCGCAGCCTCCTCGATTTTGAAAAATTTTGAGCCTATGCAGATAAAATTTTTTAGAGTGCCGGCTTTTAATCCGGCAGAAGCGGAAGCCGAGGTCAATGCTTTTCTGCGGGGCAACCGTATCCTGCAAATAGACCGGCATTTTGAAAGCCTGCCCGGTGGCGGGGCATGGGTTATTTGTGTGGAGTATTTGCCAAACATGGCTCCCGGAAAGCGAAAGAGCAGAGATGGCAAAAAGCCTAAAGTGGATTACAAGGAAGAATTGGCTCCGGAAGTCTTTAAGCGGTTCGAAGCCCTAAGGCGTATCCGAAAGGAGTTGGCAGAAGCGGAGGGGCTCCCGGCCTATGCGGTCTTCACTGATAAAGAGTTAAGTGCAATCGCCGGCCTCTCTCCGCTCAACATCAAAGCTATACAGGAGATTGAGGGCATAGGCAACAAAAAGACAAAGCGGTTCGGGCAGCCCCTCATAGATGCTTTGTTAAACCCAGAAAGCCAGCGTGACGATGAAACGGTACAATAATCAAATCGGGCTTATTGCTGCTCCGGACAACCTCCGGCTGGCTTTTTTCAAAGCACAACGCAGTAAACTGGGCAAGCAGGAAGTGCAGGACTACCGGGCTGATTTGCACCACAATTTGGCACTTTTGCGGGAAGCCTTGCTGAATGAAACGGTTTCCGTAGGCGATTACCACTATTTTAAGGTGTTTGACCCGAAGGAACGGCAAATCTGTGCAGCGGCATTTCCCGAGCGGGTATTGCACCACGCCATCATGAATGTTTGCCATGCCCATTTTGAGCAAAAACAAATCTACCATAGCTACGCGACCCGGCCCGAAAAAGGCACTTTCAAAGCACTGGCACAAGCGTACCGCAATTCCAAAAGATACCCTTGGTTCCTCAAAATGGACTTCAGGAAATATTTCGACAGTATCAGCCATCCGGTGTTGATGGAAAAACTGGAAAGGCTGTATAAGGACCAAGTGTTATTGCGATTATTCCAAAAGATAGTGGATAGCTATGCTGTGTCCCCGGAAAAAGGGCTGCCTATTGGTAATCTGACGAGCCAGTATTTTGCCAATTATTTCCTGGCAGCACTTGACCATCGTACTATAGAGGTATGGGGTGCCCCCGCCTACGTCAGGTATATGGATGATATCGTAATTTGGGGGCAGACGAAAACGATACTAAAGGAAATTGGAAGCCGGTTTGAAGAAGCATCGGCAGAAATTGGGCTAAGGCTAAAGCCCAAAGTACTGAACCGGAGTAGAAATGGGTTGCCTTTTCTGGGGTTTAGGATTTATCCGGAAAGCATCCGCCTGGCTAAACGAAGCAAAAGGCGATACCAGCGTAAAATGAAAGCTTACTTTGGTAAGCTCAATGCGCAAGAGTGGGAACAAAGTACCTTTCAGCGTCATGTGCTGCCGCTTACGAGTTTTGTAGCTCATGCAGACAGTCTTGGTTTTCGCAATCGGGTACTCAACCATCTTGCAGGAGAGGTGCCGTAGGGGCTCTAACCGCGTGAACCGCGGAGGCAGCTGGAACAACAACGCCAGGAACTGCCGGGTCTCGAATCGGAACAACAACAGCCCAGACAATCGCAACAACAATTTGGGCTTCCGCCTGGCCGCCCCCTAGCTCAACCCGGTGGATGGATGTCCACCCTGCTGAACCGGCACCGATCCTGACCGGTCAGAATAAAACTGGCTGGCAAAAAGGTTCCGGGCAGGCCCGTGAGTAGCAGCAGGCGAAAACTGGCTTGCCCCTTTTGAAAAAGAAACAACCAGATATGAAACAAACTTTATCCATTTTAGCATTTATGCTTCCATTGCTGGTCACCGGGCAGAAGTCAGCCATGGAGGATTTCTTCAAGGCATACCTGGCAGGCCTTGACAATCTGGGAGACGCCTCCTATGCCATGGACGACCGCCATCTTTTCCGGGCGGATATCCTGGCCAATTACTTCCTGCCCGGTCAGGGCAGTGTGCTGTACAACCACTTCCGCCCCGGTGGTACGGCCTACGTTCCTGCCTCAGAGTACCTCGACATCATCATCACGGATTTCCCGCGCGGGGTATCCTTTTCTTATGTAGGCCTGGAAATAACCAACTTCCAGATGGGGGATAAGGGCTCTGAAGCTATTGTGGATTTATCCTGGTCCGTTACAGTATCGGGTCGGCGTGCTCAGGAGCTCAGGCACCGTTTTGTTCTGGACATCATCGGGTTGTCTTCGAGCCGGGTCAGCGCCCGGATAAAAAGCATGGATCAAGTGCCGGCAGCCCCTAATCCGACAATAGTACAGGAACCCTTTCCTTCTGGTTCAACCTTGCCTGAGCCTTCCCCGCCTGCTTCCTCCCTCCCGGCTCCGATACAAGCGCTGGAGCGGAATATGGTGCGGGTGGAAGGCGGCAGCTTTACGATGGGGTGTACGTCGGAGCAGAGTGATTGTGATTACGATGAAAGCCCCACGCAACGCGTAGAGCTGAGCAGTTATAGGATAGGGAAGTATGAGGTGACGCAAGGGCAGTGGGAAGCTGTGATGGGCAGCAACCCGAGCCATTTCAGTGGCTGCAGGAGTTGCCCGGTGGAACAGGTAAGCTGGAACGATGTATGGGATTTTATCAGCAAGTTGAACCGAATGACGGGTGGAAATTACCGCCTGCCGACGGAAGCGGAATGGGAGTATGCAGCCCGTGGAGGCAACCGCAGCCGAGAGCATAAATATTCAGGTGGCGGTAATTTGGGCAGTGTGGGCTGGG
>CAJXXJ010000367.1 GCA_913062745.1 uncultured Phaeodactylibacter sp. | reverse complement strand
GCTGCTATGCGCGGGAACATCCGCCTTGATTAGCCTCAAAATTCGCTCCCACTCAACCCATAAATTAACACTTGACAAACCACTAGCGGTGAGCTGCGAGTACTACTCGCTTGAGGCTCATCGCGTACCCGAGGTGAAGCCCCTCGTGCAAATCATTAAAGGAAACCGCTTCGGGCAGGCTGTGAAGGGTCAGCCCGTAGCTGGTTTCATAAACTTTAAAATCCCGGAACAAGCCGCTTTCGTGGTCCCGCTCAAACTGGTCGAGAGAGGATACAGCCAGATGCCTGAGTTCCTCGATTTCGGCTGTGGAGAACACCTTCTCAGGCTTGCTGCCCTTGCGGAAGGCGGATATGGTATTTTCCGGCACTTTCAGGCTGAGCCCGGACAGCCCGTAGGTCAGCAGCTGTTGCGTGACGATGATGTGGCCGAAGTTCCAGGCCAGGTTGTTGTTGAAGCCATCCGGGATGTAATTGAGCCGCTCATTGTCCAGGCCTTCCAGCAGTTGCAGAAAGTTGGTGCGGGTCTGACGGGTACGTTCTAGCATGATGTTAATTGATTATCGAAGTCCCTGAAGGAATGTGTTAATTGCCTGGTTCACCGCTTTGGGGGCCTCCACGGTTGAAGTGTGGCCGGCACCCGGTATGCGCACGAGCCGGGAGTTGGGAATCAGTTTGTGCATGTATTCCGATTTGGCCGGAACAGTGGCTGCATCTTCTTCTCCAACAATAATCAGCGTCGGGCAACTGATGCGCGCCAGGCTTTCCGGGGGTACCTCTTGACGCTCGATGACGCCCCGCACAGCCCGGGTAATGCTCTTGCGGTTTCCCGTCAATTCGCGTTCCCATTTTCTGCGGATACCGGCACGGGCGGGGTCCTGCAGAAAGGGTCTGCCAAACATGATTTTCATAACCGGCTTTTTAACCGCCCAGGCTCCCAGCAGGCCTACCACTGTGTTGAGCATGCGATATCTCGGAACGTTCTCTGCCGGCTCCGCCTGCGCTGAGGTCTCCATAAGGATGAGGGAGTGCAGGCGTTCGGGGTGGCGGGCACCCAGGTGGAGGCCTATAAAGCCCCCCATGCTCAGCCCGGCAAAGTGAAACCGCTGCACGCCCAGCGCATCCATCAGGGCCAGGGCGTCAAGCGTAAGATTATCCATATCATAGCCCCCTGCAGCCACCTCGCTGCGGCCCTGCCCGCGGTGGTCGTAGGCGATCACCCGGTAGCGGCCGCTCAGCTCGCGTATCTGGTCTTCAAACATCCGGCTACTCCAAAGCAGGCCGTGAGCAAAAAGGACGACTTCTCCTTCTCCTCCGGTGTCTTCGTAGTAAAGTCGGGTTTGGTTGGCGTGCTGATAGGGCATCCTTTTTTCTGACAAGATAGCAATTCTGTGGCAGTTGTGCCCGGGCGGCTATGGCAGAGGTCAGTACTTCAGCCGCACGAGCTTGAGGCGGTGGCGGCGTTCGCTCGGTATGATCACTTTGTCAGCGCCAACTTGTACTGCATCCCGAAACCGCAGCCGGAGCTTTAGGTTGTGCGTGCTGAGTATGCTTTTTCGCTTAAAGCGGCCTGTGCCTTTCAGGCTGTACTCGCTCACGGTATTCTCATACTTGATCTCATCATTGAAGAGGAAGCGCAGGCTGCTGGCGGTCCGCATCAGGAAAAAAGAGGAGAAAGCCCCCTGGTCGTCCTGGGAATACTGTTTTTTGTGCAAAACCGTAGACCAGTGCTCTTTGCCATCCGGATGGATGGAAATGGCAAAAATTTCATCGTAGTAGTAATCTGTGGCAAACCGGCCGGCCGGCATGCTCATGCCGCCGCGCATCAGCCCGTTGGAGTTGCGCTGAAAGATGCGTGCCTTTTCGCCTATGAGCAGCACGCCGCCGTCGAGCCGCAGTACCACTTCCCGGACTTCAGCTTCCGGCAGCCCTTTAGTCTTGTCCCCTTCCTTGCCCATGATGTTCATCATGAAGGTGGAATCGAAAGGGGTCGGGGCTACAAGGTAGTCATCAATTGCTGTAGGGTTAACATTGATGTAGAAAAAACCATCTGCCCGGCCCAGGTTTTTATCAGAATAGAGGCCGGCGCCGATCAGGCGCTTATTCAGGTGGTCGTAGGTAAACTGGGAGTCGAAGGTTAGTTTTTCAGGGAACTTGACATCTGTCTTGATCAGTTCGCTTTCAAGCCCTGCGTAGTAAAAGACTTCAAAGGTGTGGTCGTCCCGGCGGGAGCGGTAATTGTTGCGCTCAAGCACGAGAAACATATTGCCCTCATTGTTCACAATAGCCTGGCGGAAGTCCTGGTAAAAATTGAAGTCTTCCGGCTGCAGGCTGGCTTTCCACAGTACGGCCATTTCGTTGTTGTCAAAGCAGACTGCGCGGATCAGGTCCTTTTTTTCTACAAAGAGAATGAGGGTCTTGCTGCGGTCTTCTGAACGTACGGTAGAAAAGTTAGGCGTATAGAAAATAGGGCCGTAGTCCATAACTACTGTGGAATCGATAAGGTTGGCGCCCGGGTTGTACTGCTCAGCGCGCAGTACGGTATGAGAGCGCTCCCGGTAATGGTAGAAAATGGTAAATTTAGCATCATCGGCCACTACTTCGAGCAGTTCCGGAGAACGCCGCTCGAGCTCCACCTCCTTGGTCCAGGACTCCCGCATCTGCTCATCGAAGGCCATGATTTCGAAAGAAGAGTGGCGGTTTCGGAACAGTAGCGTTTGGTTGCCCATCTCCCCGAGGATGTCATAGTAAATATCGTTGCGCAGGTGTATAGGCTTGGAGATCGTCAGCTGCTGGGCGGCAAGCGGGCGGGCGAGGGCAAGAATAAGGAATAGGATAACGTTTTTCATAGCTGTAAGAGAATTTACCGGGGAGTCAGGCGATCCCAAAAAAATAAATACTTTTGGTAAGCGGTCAACGGTGTTCTAAAAAAGAACCTCATTAAATGCAATCATGTTGAAGTACGGGCTGACATTCCTGGCTTTTTTAGGCGGCTTATACGGGCTGTTGCTACTCATTTTGTGGGTAGGCCAGGAGCGTTTCATTTTTCAGGCCTCGTCCCTTCCGCAGGGTTTTGCCTTCACTTTTCCCCGCCCGTTTGAGGAGATACACCTTCCCGCCGGAAAAGATACGGTGCACGGGCTTTACTTTCCGGCCCGCCCCGGCCAGAAGAGCCGGCAGGTAGTGCTTTATTTGCACGGTAATGCCGGAACACTGGAGCAGTGGGGCGATATTCAGCAACCGTTTACCGAGCTGGGCGCAGACATACTGATCATAGATTACCGGGGCTACGGTAAGAGCAGCGGCACGCCTACCGAACAAAAACTGTACGATGACGCGGAGGCGGCTGTAGCATGGCTTTTGGAGCGCTATGAAGCCAATCAAATTGTGCTGTACGGGCGCTCCCTGGGCAGTGGCGTGGCGGCCTGGCTGGCTTCCCGTTACGCGGTGCAGGCGCTCGTTCTGGAGACGCCCTACGATGAGCTGTCCAATGTTATTCGCGCGCAGGTCATAGTCCCTTTGCCTGATTTTATATTCCGGCACCGCTTCCCCACGCATGAGTACTTGCCCCGGCGCCTGTGCCCGGCTTATATTCTGGCAGGCAGCCGGGACCGGCTCATTCCCCTGAGGCTGAGCCGGCGCCTGCAGCCTTTCTTAGAAGAGGAACGCCATTTTATCGTCATAGAGGGAGCAGGCCATCACAACCTGGGCGCATTCCCCGAGTACCATTTTCATCTGCGCCGCATATTATTGAACTCCTAGATTTCGCCTTATCTTTGAGCTTTTCAGGAAAAAGCTGCCCGTGCGGGCTCCGTTATGAGCAAGAGAAATAAGCTGCAGAAATTCGCAGAACTACTTAGCTTTCCCAACGTTTACGAAAACTTCAACCCGGTGGAGCCGCAGCTGCACGGCAAAAACGGCGTGCCGGTAGACTTGAAAGGCAAGTGGTGCAGCCAACACTTTCACAATGATAACCCTATCGTGCTGGAGCTGGCCTGCGGCCGTGGCGAATATACCCTTGATATGGCCCGCTCAAGCCCCAACCGCAATTTTATAGGAGTGGATGTAAAAGGCGCCCGCATCTGGAAGGGCGCCGGCATCGCACTGGAAGAAGGGCTGGAGAATGTCGCCTTTCTGCGCACCCGTATTGAGCAGATTGACCTGTTTTTTGAGCCCGGCGAGATAAGCGAAATCTGGATTACCTTCCCGGACCCCTTCCTGAGCAACAGCAAGTCCAACCGCCGGCTGACTGCCCCCCGTTTTTTGAACGTTTACAAAAAGCTGCTCCGGCCAGAAGGGCTCATCCATCTTAAAACGGACGAGCCGCAGCTCTTCGAGTTTACGCTGGAAGTGCTGCAAGCGTACGAGGGCGCGCATATTCTATATCAGGATGATGACATTTACGCCAAGGACTTGCCGATGCCCGAGCTGAATATCAAGACCTACTACGAGCGCATGCATCTCGAGGAGGGCAAAACGATCAAGTACGTTCGATTCCAGCTCAAAGAGGATCGCTGATCGTCAGAAATTAACAAAGTAGTTGAGGGTGCTCCAAATTCGTTGTCGGGCGAACGGCTGCTGCCACTGGTCCACTCGATAATCGAACCCCAGTTCGACCTTTTGCCGACGGGAGAAATAAAACCCCAGGCTTCCCACACCGCGTTGCTCCCAGTCCGGTGTAACCCCTTGCCAACTGAAAACAGTTTCGAGAGATCCGACCACGT
>CAJXXJ010000366.1 GCA_913062745.1 uncultured Phaeodactylibacter sp. | reverse complement strand
AGCTTAGGGCGGACGGCATCCATCTGCACTGCGAGGCGTGCTTTTGCCTGTATGAAATCAAAACGGACAATCAGCTCCTGGTACACAGCGATGTCTTCCCGGTAGGGGCGCAAGGTAGCGCTCAGCTCGCGCAGGATGCGGTAGATCTCCCGCCGCTCCTCTGTCTCCAGGTCGAATATATCGTTATTGACATCAATGATGCCTTCCGGCTCTATAAACGCGGTCTTTCCGGTAGTCGACTCATCGTGAATAATACCGCGGATGGAGCGTTTGTGCTCCGAAGGCACGCTCAGCACACGGCGCCCGTTCCGGAAACTCTCCACATTATCCGTCAGCCAGCCCTTAGAGCGATATTTATTGATGATGACGCGGAATTTTTGCTCCAGCTCCTTTTGCTTGGAGCTCAGCTGCCGGCGAATCCGCATCAGGTCGGGTGAAGCGTCCGGCTTGATGTTCCCATCTTCGTCGATAACCGATTCGATCTCCTTGATGAGGTCCTCGTTGAAGGTTATATCGCGCACCACCCGGTACAGGCTGGGATAGAGCTCGCGCCGTTTCGCTTTGAAAAAACGGAAAATATCCCGGGTGAGGATGAGGATGATATTCAGGTGCCGCAGCCCGTCCTCCGGAAGCACGTAACCTTCCACGGCGAGCATGCGGAGTTCCTCATCAATATCCTGATAGGCCCGGATGGGAAAATGGTCGTTGTGCTCCACACTGCGGCGCAGTTCATCCACTTCGTCCAGCGCGACTTCTATCTGAGAAGCCCGGTTGGAAGGCTTGAGTTCGCGTACCAGCTCGCGGCCCCGTTCTCCCAGGCATTCTTTTTCCAGCAGGGCCAGTACTTTGTCAAATTCTAATTTCTCGTAGAGGTCTTTCGGTAACAGTTGCATGCTATCATTTTTCGGGCACGATGCACCCGCACAGTACTTCACGTATTCTGGTCAGGAGGCCGCCGTTACAGAATCCACCGGCCTCCGGCTACAGCTTTACAAACAAGACAGAGCGCCGGGAACTGCCCCGCTGCTCTGCATCGATATAATGAAACAGATTAATAACGGGAGAGTTCCCCGAAGGTTGAAAGCCCGCAATTTCGCGATAGTTTCTACATTAGCAAAAAAAAGACCTATGGCTGGCAATACCTTTGGCCAACATTTCCGCATTACGACTTTCGGCGAATCCCATGGCCGTGCCATTGGCGTCATCCTCGACGGATGCCCGGCGGGCCTGCAAGTAGACGAAGACTATATACAGCAGGAGCTGGCGCGCCGGCGCCCGGGGCAGTCGAAGATTGTAACGCAGCGCAAAGAGGCGGACCGCGCGGAGGTGCTGTCCGGTTTATTTGAGGGCAAAACTACCGGCACCCCTATTTCGATGGTGATTTATAATGCCGATGCGCGATCGAAGGACTACAGCCATATCGCGGATAAATACCGGCCCAGCCATGCCGACTACACCTACCAGGCTAAGTGGGGCCGGCGGGACTACCGCGGGGGAGGGCGTTCCTCTGCCCGGGAAACAGCAGCCCGGGTAGCTGCAGGCGCTGTCGCCAAGCTGCTGCTGCAACAGGAAGGCATCAGTGTCAGGGCGTATGTAAGCCAGGTCGGCCATTTAGCGCTCAACCAGCCTTATACCCACCTCGACCTCGGGCTAACCGAAAGCAACCCGGTACGCTGCCCGGACCCGGCTATGGCACAGCAGATGGAAGCTTACATCAAAGAGGTGCGCAAAGCCGGCGATACCGTGGGCGGCGTAGTCAGCGCCGTCATCAGTGGATGCCCCGCCGGGCTGGGCGAGCCGGCTTTTGACAAGCTGCATGCCGATTTGGCGAAAGCCATGCTCAGCATCAATGCCTGTAAGGGCTTTGAGTATGGCTCCGGATTTGCCGGCGTAGCTATGCGCGGCAGCGAACACAACGATATTTTCCGCCAGGAAGGCGATCAAATCACCACCGACACCAACCACTCCGGAGGCATTCAGGGCGGCATCTCCAATGGCATGGACATTTACTTCCGGCTGGCTTTCAAACCAGTGGCTACGATAGTGCCCGCCCAGGAATCTGTCAATGAGGCCGGGGAAGCCGTGACCGTGGAAGGCAAAGGGCGGCACGACCCCTGCGTGGTGCCGCGGGCGGTACCTATCGTGGAAGCTATGGCTGCGCTGACGGTGGCCGACCATCTTCTGCGGCAGCGGATGGCGAGGGTGTAAAATACCGGAGGGCGGCACCTGTTGATGCCGCCCTCCGGAACTGATCTTCTGCTGTGTTGCTGGAAACTTACTTCACCACCAGCTTAGCCACACCGGTCTTACCTTCAGACTGAAGGCGGACCAGGTAAATGCCGGAATCCAGCTGCGATACGTCAATCCGCACCTGATTAGGCGAAGTCAGCCGCTGGCCCGCATCGAAAGTGGTCAGCTCGCGGCCGGACATATCGTACAGGCTGAGGCGATACGCAGTGTTGGCCGGGATATCAAAGGACACGAGCGCCTCGTCGTAAGCCGGGTTTGGCTGCACTTCCAGCTCAAAGAATTCAGGCTGTACTGCCTGTGTGTTGGTAAAAATGCCAAATACAGCCGGGTTAAGCGCCACGTGGTTGATAAAGTTGTCATCAAATTCATCCTCGTCTCCGCGCACGGCCAGGCCCGCTACGAAATCCTGCTGGTACAGAATATCAATCGCACCGTCCACATCCCGTACTACAGCGGGGAAAACAGTTTCATAGAACTCATAGAACTGCCCGACAATATCCTGGTTAATGATATCGTAGGGCTCTTCCCAGCTTTCGCCGCCATCGAGCGAGGCGGTTACGAAGACATGCCGGTAAAATTGCTCCTGTCCGGCCTCCAGGAACTGCTCCGTTTCCATCACATTCGTGTAAGCCAGGTAAATATTGCCCGCCGTATCGATACCTGCCCGGGGCTGCCCGGTAAGCGAGGCGAAGTAGGTAGCAAAAGTGCCGCCGGCGTAGTCCAGCGTGTCGTTATTATTGATATCCGCTACATCGACGATTTGACGGCTGCTGTCCGGTCCGTAGCTTTCGTTCCAGTACATCAGGCCGCTTGTACCCGGGTAGAAGTTGGTCCCTCCATCAGCCAGGTCAGGGTCCGAGACATACATCCGGCCCCAGAACACATGCGCCTGCCCATTGTGGTCGATCAGCACATCACCGCACTCATCACTGCTGAGAAGAGCCAGTGAATCAGCGAAATCGGCATTCGCACCGTTGAGGATGGCAGGGTGGTCTGCCTCATAAGGCTGCGCTGCTTCCACCGGATAACCGGCGTCCACCTGATATTTGGTGATTGGGAAATCATGCAGGATGGTCTTCTCCCAGGTTTCGCCACGGTCGGTAGATTTCAGCAACATGACATCAGCGAACGAGTCAAAGAACGCCACTGTCACCACGTCTCCCCGGGCGTGAATGGCGTAGCCGTCTGCGGTTGCAGAATTGATCGCGGTAGAATCCAGCCCCGGCAGTACGGCGTCCACAATATCCCAGCTTTGGCCGCCATCTGAAGAGCGGTAGTACAGCGGGTGGCCGTCGACGCCCTGATGGGGCACGCCTGCATTAGCTTCCGGCGTGGTGATTGCAATCATGTGGATGGTTTCACCGCTGGCGGCTGCTCTGGGCCACAGCAAGCCCGGCCCGTCGTTATCGGGATAAAGGTCAGAAGTCACTTGCGACTCTTCCCAGCTGCCGGAGCCGCTGGCCCTGCGCGCTACATTAATGATCGACCCTCCGGTATGGGCCAAAATCACTTCCGTGCCGCTTTCTGTGAGTACGTGGCTCGGCCAGCCCACCCGAACGCTTTCTACCCGCTGAGTGGGTTCTTCGCCCCAGGTGCCACCATTAAAAACATTATAGCCGGTACCCCGGTCCGTGGCGGTAAGATCGTTGCTCAGGCTAAAGGTCCACACACCGTACACCCGGCCATCCGGCCCTTTTGAAATCCGGTCATCCCCTGAATTGTTGGACTGCAGATCGTAGGTAGTTTCGCCCAGTGTACGCTCGGTGTCCGTCCGGGTGACGATTGGCGCATAGTGCGGGTTTGCCGGCCGCGGGCGGTCGTTTTCCAGCGGCGCTTCCAGGAAGGGGTCTGTACACTTTTCCGCCTTCTGATGTTCCATCGGCTTTTCGCTTCAATGCAGAAATAAGATTTTCGTACTGGTCTGGCTTCACTTTGTGCAAGTCATCGACTTTGAGCCACTTGTACAGTTTCAGAGTTTCATCTTTGGACAGATCGGCTTTGGCATACAACTTATCAATCTCGCCCTTCTGTTTTTCAGTCAGGACAGACATGTCGCCTTGTTCTAGCATGTCAGCGTCATCACGCTCACCAGAGTTGATCTTAAAGATGGTACGCATTGCGATCTTTTCCGCATACGAAAGAGCCGAACCACACGACTGTGCGCCGGTAAATGGAAGTGCAATCGTGCGACGGATTGGGTAAGTCCACACAGCACCATCCTTATGCAGAATGGTAAATTGGAATGTGGCCTTAAATACCTTGCGGTCTTCCGAAATCTCGTTTTCAACTTCATCAGGGATAATCATTAACCCTGCATCATTCAGAAGTGGACGGAGCTTCTCATAATACTTATCGATTGATACGTACTTGTACTTCGCGTACTCGTTGTTTGAGTCGTAGCCCAAAGTCCCTACAAGGCACTGAACCTGAAATAGAGATTGCGCGATTACTTTTGGGCATTCATTTGATTGATG